>CALQBT020000109.1 GCA_943328885.2 Bordetella parapertussis
CAAGAGCCGGACCGGGGTGTTCGTCGACGGTGACGCGACCGAGGCGCTGACGGCGGGCACGCGCTTTGACACCGCCAGTACCGACCGCAGCATCGACGCCCACCTGGCGTCTGACGACTCAGTCCGCTTGCAGTGGCTGATCGGCGCCACCCACCTGCAGTTCGACCAACAGCAAGACATCAAGGTGCAGTCCAAGGTACCTCTGGGCTTCCTGCAGCCTGGCGCGGCGATGAACATCCCGGTGCCGGTCGAGTTCTTGCTCGGCGGCCAGGTCCGGACCATGTCCTCAGCGGTCTATGCCGACCTGCGCTACGCACTCTCACCGACGCTGGCGCTGCAAGGTGGGCTGCGGGTCAACCGCGACGAGAAGACCGCCACCGAGTACCAGACCGTCGCCGCCTTCGGCCTGAACGGCAGCGCCAAACCCGGCGCCGCCTGGTCCAGCGTGCCGGGCAGCCTTGCGCTGGAATGGAAGATCAGCCCTGATAGCCTGGCTTACGGCAAGCTGTCGCACGGCTTCAAATCGGGCGCGATCAACCTGGGCAATCTGCAGCCCGCCGCGGTCAAACCAGAGACCGTGACGAGCTTCGAGCTTGGCGCCAAGACCTCGTTCCTCGACAAGCGTGGCGCCTTGGCGGCCGCGCTGTTCACCAGCCAATACCGTGACATGCAGGTCTCGCAGGTTGGACTGGCGTCGGTAATCCTGACCAACGCGTCGGCCGCCAAGATCAATGGCCTGGAGGTCGAGGCGCAGCTGCGCCCGGTGCCGGCCTGGACCCTGGGCCTGAACGTCGGGCTGATGGATCCGACCTACACCGATTTCGTCAACACCAACCTGCGCGCTCAGCCCGCCGTCGGACCGGTCTCGGTCAACGGCCACCAACTCGCCAATGTCTCGCGTGCCCAGGCCGGCCTGAACGCCGAGTGGACCCAGTCGATGGGCGCTTACAAGACCTCGCTGCGTGCCGACTATGTCTGGCGCGACAAGTTCTATTTCACCGAGTTCAACACCACCGATGCGATGCAGGCGGCTTACGGCCTGCTCAACCTGTCGGCCACGCTGCGCCCGGCGGCAGGGCCATGGAAGCTCTACGCCCAGCTCAAGAACGCGACCAACACCACCGCGCTGACCAACATGCTCATCGCCTCGCCGATCCTGCTGTCGGCACGATCCGTGGGCTACAACCCGCCGCGCAGCTTCGGCGTCGGCGCGACGTTTGACTTCTAAGAAGAGCCGCACCATGGCAAGTCCACAAGCACAGGCCTTCTTGGCACAAGTACGGACCTATCAAGCAGCGGTGCTGGGGTCTTCGACAGCACCCCCCACATTGCAAGAAATGCGGGCAGGTTCTGAAGCTGTCATGGAAACAGTAGGCGCGATGCCAGAGGGCATCGTGATCGAGCAAACCGATGTCAAGGGCTTGTCTGCGTTGTGGCTGCGGCCCAAGGGTGCGCGAGAAGATTCAATGGTCTTGTATTTTCATGGCGGTGGCTATGTGGTGCAAAGCGCCAATTCACACCGCAAGCTGGCCGCGCATCTTGCTGTGCTGAGTGGGCTCAACGTGCTCAGCGTGAACTACCGCCTGGCCCCAGAGCATCCTCATCCTGCCGCCGTCAACGATGCACTGCTGGCTTATCGGTGGTTGCTGGAGCAGCGCTTCTCACCAGCCCGGATAGGCGTGGCGGGAGATTCTGCAGGCGGAGGCTTGACCATCGCACTGCTTCTGGCCGCCAAGCAAGAGGGTCTGGCACAACCTGGTGGCGCGCTGGTGTTTTCACCGTGGGTTGACTTGGAAGGAACGGGTGAGTCCATGGCGTCCAAGGCTGCGGCAGACCTGATGGTGAACCGCGACGCCTTGATCGGCATGGCCGCCTTGTTTCTGTCAGGCGCATCGCCCCGCGACCCGCTGGCGGCACCGTTGTACGGCGACCTGACAGGTTTAGCCCCTCTTTGCATCCAAGTCGGCGGCGATGAAACATTGCTCGACGACGCCACTCGCTTGGCGGCGCGCGCAGCGCATGCTGGCGTGTCGGTGCGCCTGCAGGTATTTCCAGAAATGCAGCATGTCTTTCAAGCTGGCGCCGGTGTGATACCTGAAGCAGATGATGCGCTTGCTCAAGCAGGCACATGGTTCCAAAAAGTGTTGCGCTGAGTTGTACTACCGGTCGGTGCAGACCGACCGGCGCCAGCAGAACTGTGCTCAAGCTCTTGGCTTGACCCTCCAACAGAAGAACCCCCTTCCATGACCGAACCCCGTCACGCCCAGGGCCAGTGCCAGCCCCGCTTCGAAGCCCTGCGCCAACTGTTCTCGAGCAACATCGCCCGTGGCGCCGACCTGGGCGCATCGCTGGCCGTGACGATCGACGGCGAGTTCGTCGTCGACCTCTGGGGCGGCTGGGCCGACGAGGCGCGCAGTCGGCCCTGGGCTGCCGACACGATCACCAACGTCTGGTCGACGACGAAGATGATGACCTCGCTGACCGCGCTGCTGCTGGTCGACCGGGGCGAGCTCGATCTCGACGCGCCGGTGGCCCGCTACTGGCCCGAATTCGGCGCTGCTGGCAAACGGGACATCAAGGTGCGTCACCTGATGTCCTACAACTCGGGCGTGTCGGGCTGGGAGCAGCCGGTGACGATGGCCGATCTATGCGACCGCGAGAAGACCACCGCGCTGCTGGCCGCGCAAGTGCCCTGGTGGCAGCCGGGCAGCGCCTCGGGCTACCACGCGCTGAACTACGGCCACCTGGTTGGCGAGGTCGTACGCCGCGTCACCGGTCAGAGCTTGGGCGCCTTCTTTTCGCAGCAGATCGCCCAGCCGCTCGGGGCTGACTTCCACATCGGCCTGCCGGTGTCCGAATTCGGCCGGGTCTCCAATGTCGTACCGCCGCCGCCCTTGCCTTTCGACTTCAGCACGTTGGACCCGGCCAGCGTGATGTTCAAGACCTTGAGCAACCCGCTGCCCGACGCCAGTGCGAGTTGGACCGACGGTTGGCGCCAGGCCGAGATCGGCGCAGCCAATGGCCAGGGCAATGCGCGATCGGCGGCGCGAATCCTGTCGGTGCTGGCCGGCGGCGGCGAGGTCAACGGCATCCGTTTGCTGTCGCCGCGAACGATCAACCGGATCTTCGAGGTCCAGAGCCACGGCGTCGACCTGGTGCTGGGCGTGCCGTTCAAGATGGGCGTGGGCTACGGACTGCCGATACCCGAGCTGCCCTATATCCCCGACGGCAAAGTCTGCTTCTGGGGCGGCTGGGGCGGGTCGCTGGTGATCGTCGACTGCGACCGCCGCATGACCTTCTCCTACGTGATGAACAAGATGGCACCCGGCGTGATGGGCGGCGAGAACGTCGCGGGATTGGCCGCCTGCGCCTATGCGGCCTTGAACTGAGGCAGACCGGGCGCGTCGGCGTTTGCCTGGATCGGGCAGGCGCTGATCGCGCGGGGCGTGGTCGGTGACTTTCGCGCTGGCAGCCCGATCAGCCGCGCTGGGGACCGTGCCGACATCCTGCGCTTCGGCGTCGCGCCGCTCTACATCCGCTTCGTCGATGTCGGGGATGCGGTCGAGCGGCTTGGCGCGGTGCTGACTGGCGGCGAGTGGCGGCAAGCGCGTCACAGCCTGCACGCCGGGGTGACCTGAGCTCAAGAAGGCGTCAGATGCGCCCACTGCAGCGCCGACATAAGCCCGACGGGCCTAGACTTGCTGACTTTTCAGCCATCCAACCACCTTGCCGGAGACTGCCATGGGCGCGCCAAAACCTTTCACCAACCCCAATGCCGTGGGCCACTTCATCGCCGGCCGCCAACGGCCCGGGGCGAGCGGCCGCCAGCAAGCGGTCTACAACCCCAGCACCGGCCAGGTGGCGCGCCAGGTTGCGCTGGCGTCGACCGACGAGGTCAACGCCGCGGTGGCCGCCGCGCTGGCCGCGCAACCGGCCTGGGGCGACATGCCGCCGATCCGGCGCGCCCGCGTGCTCAACAACTTCCTGCAGCTGCTCAACCAGCACCGCGACAGCTTGGCCGCGATGATCAGCGCCGAGCACGGCAAGGTCTTCACCGATGCGCAGGGCGAGGTCTCGCGCGGCATCGACATCGTTGAGTTCGCTTGCGGCGCGCCGCAGCTGCTCAAGGGCGATTTCACCGACCAGGTCTCGACCGGCATCGACAACCACACGCTGCGCCAGCCGCTGGGCGTGGTCGCTGGCATCACGCCGTTCAACTTCCCCTGCATGGTGCCGCTGTGGATGTTCCCGATCGCGCTCGCCGCGGGCAACGCATTCATCTTGAAGCCCAGCGAACGCGACCCGAGCTGCGCGATGTTCATGGCCGAGCTGCTGCAGCAGGCCGGCCTGCCCGACGGTTTGTTCAGCGTGGTGCAGGGCGACAAGGTCGCGGTCGATGCGCTGCTCGTTCACCCCGACGTCAAGGCGATCAGCTTCGTCGGTTCGACGCCGATTGCCCAGTACATCTACGAGACCGGCGCGCACCATGGCAAGCGGGTGCAGGCGCTGGGCGGCGCGAAGAACCATCTGGTCGTGATGCCCGACGCCGACGTCGAGCAAGCAGTCGATGCGCTGGTCGGCGCGGCCTACGGCTCGGCCGGCGAGCGCTGCATGGCGATCTCGGTGGCGGTGCTGGTCGGCGACATCGCCGACACCATTGTTGAGAAAGTGGCGGCGCGCGCCCGCAGCCTCAAGGTGACGGACCCGATGGACCTGGCGGCCGAGATGGGGCCCATCGTCACGCAGCAGGCCAAGGACCGGATTGAAGGCTATATCGGCATCGGCGTCGAGGAAGGCGCCACCCTGGTGGTCGACGGCCGCGGCCTCAAAGTACCTGGGCTGGAGGGCGGTTTCTTCACCGGCGGCACCTTGTTCGACCATGCCACGCCGACGATGCGCATCTACCAGGAAGAGATCTTCGGCCCGGTGCTGGTGTGCTTGCGGGTGCCCGACTTCGCCAGCGCGATCCAGCTGATCAATGACCACGAATACGGCAACGGCGTGTCGCTCTACACCAGCGACGGCGGCATCGCGCGCGAGTTCTCGCGCCGGGTGCAGGTGGGCATGGTCGGCATCAACGTGCCGATCCCGGTGCCGATGGCCTGGCACGGTTTTGGCGGCTGGAAGCGCAGCCTGTTCGGCGACATGCATGCCTACGGCGAAGAAGGCATTCGCTTCTACACCAAGCAAAAGAGCGTGATGCAACGCTGGCCCGACGCAACACCCAAGGGCGCTGAGTTCGGTTTTCCGACCTCCAAATAAGACCGCAACCCTCGCCAGGGCGGACCAAGCCCGGGTCTGAGCCGCCGCATGGGCGCAGAAAAACCGCCAAGATAGCCCTTGGTCTGGTATAATTATCAACCCGCTTGATCCGGATTCGCGCTATGCGTGAGCTCCGAACAAGCAACGCAACTCCGCGCTTGTGCTCTTTCAGGCACTTGTGCTCTTTCATCCAATGGCCAGACCCATGGGCACAATTTTTCAGTGCCTAGGGGCGCGGATCTTTTATTCCAGCGAATAGCCCCCAGCTGCATGGGCGTTTCAAGCTGCCGGCCAGGTGGGCGCCACAAGATCTCGCTCCTGGCCGCTGACGACAGCTTTGCAGCCGTGCTGGACGCAACACCCCCTTCGACCCTCCCGTTCAGGAATCGCATGACAGCCAAGAAGATCCCTCTCACTTCGGTCACGGTCCCTGACGTCGGGGCGGCGGTGCCCAGCGAAGCAGTGCCGAGCAAGAAAGCTGGCAAACCAGTTGCAGCGGTCAGCGCCCAGGTCGTCGAAAAATCCACCGAGAAGCCCGCCAAGCCGGTGATGAAACCCGTCGCCAAGCCCGCCACAAAGCCCACCACACAGCCAACCACACAGGCCGCAGCACCGAGCCTGCCGGTCGCCAAGGCGGTGGCCAAACCCGCGGCCAAGCCGGTCGCCAAGCCCGCCACACAGCCCACCACACAGCCAACCACACAGGCCGCAGCACCGAGCCTGCCGGTCGCCAAGGCGGTGGCCAAACCCGCGGCCAAGCCCGCCACACAGCCAACCACACAGCCCACCACACAGGCCGCAGCACCGAGCGCGCCGGTCGCCAAAGCGGCGGCCAAACCCGCGGCCAAACCCGCGGCCAAGCCGGTCGCCAAGCCCGTCACACAAGCCGCCGCCCAGGCCGCTGCACCGGCCGAGTCGCTCGCCAAGCCGACGGCCAACGCGGCCCCGAAGGCAGCGACCAAGACGGCCGCCAAAGCCACACCCAAAGCAGTCGTCAAAGCGGTGGATCTGATCGTCGACGCCGACATCGACCTGCTGCTCGACGCCGACGAGGAGATCGAAGAGATCGAGATCGAGGTCAAGATCACCGAGGTGATCGAGATCGCCGAGTCTATCGACCCGGCGGTCAAGGCCAAGCCCTTGCGCATGAAGGTGCCCAAGTCCAAGCAGCGCGCGCTGATCCGCGAGTTCGGCCTGGATGTCTCGGCGCTGACCGATGAGGAGGCCGAAAAGCGGCGCCTGGACCTGAAGGCGCTTGTGACGATCGGCAAGACCCGGGGCTACCTGACCCAGCAGGAGATCACCGACCACCTGCCCGAGAAGTTGGTCGACGCCGAGGTGATCGAGGCGATCATCAAGATGCTCAACGACATGGGCATCGCGGTCTACGAGCAAGCACCCGACGCCGCGACCTTGCTGGTGGCTGGCGGTGGCGGCACCACGGCGTCCGACGAAGACGCCGAGGAGGCGGTCGAATCCGCGTTGTCGACGGTCGACTCCGAGTTCGGCCGCACCACCGACCCGGTCCGGATGTACATGCGCGAGATGGGCTCTTTCGAGTTGCTCACCCGCGAAGGCGAGATCGAGATCGCCAAGCGCATCGAAGGCGGCCGCCAGGTCACGATGTTGGCGGTCTCGGCCTTGCCGTCGATCATGGCCGAGGTCCTGGCCTTCGGCGACAAGATCGCCAGCGGCGAGACCAGCATCTCGGACGTCGTCGACGGTTTCGTCGTCGCCGACGAGGCCGACGACTACGTTGCCGAAGAAGACGTCGACTCGTTTGACGACAGCGAGGACGACGGCGACGGCAGCAGCGACAGCCGGGCGATGACGCGCCGGCTCGAGGAGATGCGGGTCTCGGCGCTCGAGCGCTTTGCTGCGATGCGGCTGAGCTTCGACAAGCTGCGCAAGGCTTTCGACAAGCACGGCTACGGCTCGCCCGAGTACCAGGCCGCGCAGCAGACGCTGAGCGACCAGATGATGACGGTGCGCTTCACGGTCAAGACCATCGACCGGCTGTGCGCGGTGCTGCGTTCGCAGGTCGAGCATGTGCGCAAGTACGAGCGTGAGATCCGCAAGATCGCGGTCGACCGCTGCGGCATGCCGCAACAGCATTTCATCGATAAGTTTCCGCCCAATGTGCTCAACCTGGGCTGGGTCGAGGCCGAGGCCTCGGCTGGCAAGGCCTATAGCGCGTCGCTGGGCCGCAACATCCCGGCCATCCAGGAGTTGCAGTCCAAGCTGATCGACATCCAGCTCAAGGCCGTGATCCCGCTCGAAGAGCTCAAGGCGATCAACAAGAAGATGAACGAGGGCGAGCGCGCATCGCTCGACGCCAAGAAAGAGATGATCGAGGCCAACCTGCGGTTGGTGATTTCGATCGCCAAGAAGTACACCAACCGCGGCATGCAGTTCCTCGACCTGATCCAGGAAGGCAATGTCGG
>CALQBT020000110.1 GCA_943328885.2 Bordetella parapertussis
CAGATCGCCAGCTTGGCTACTGACCACCTGAACTCGCTGAGCTCGGACCAGTTCGCAGCGCTGGGCACCGCCCAGGTCGCCGCGCTGTCGACGACCCAGGTCGCCAGTCTCGCGTCTGACGACCTCGCTGCACTGGGCACCGCGCAGATCCGCGCAATCTCGACCGCCGGCATCGCCGCGATGGACTCCGACGATTTTGTCGCGATGAGCTCGGCCCAGCTCGGCGCGCTGGGCACCGCCCAAGTACGCGCGATCGACACCGCCGACCTGGTCGCGCTCGGCACCGACGACCTCGCAGCCTTTGGTTCGGCGCAAATCCAGGCACTGAGCACTGCCCAGCTCGACAGCCTGAGCTCGACCCATATCGCGTCGCTGAGCACCGCCGACATCGCCGCGCTGACGACATCGCAGCTGGCCGGTTTTACCACCAGCGACGACATCGTCGCGCTGACGACCGAGCAGGTGCATGCCTTCACCAGCCAGCAGATCGCGGCGCTCAGTACGCACCAGATCAGCTGGCTCGAGACCGCCGACATCGCCGCCTTGACGACAGCACAGGCCCACGCACTGACCACAGCACAGCTGATCGGATTGACGACCGACCAGATCGTCGCGCTCGAGACCGCCGACATCGCCGCAATGTCGATGAGCCAGGCCGTCGCCTTCGCCACCGACGATATGGCGGCGATGAGCAACGAGCAGCTCGACGCGCTGCTCAGCGTCTCGCCCATCGTGCTCGACCTCGGCGGCCGCGGCGTCTCGACGCTGGCGGCAACCGATGGCGTGCAGTTCGACCTGGCCGCCACCGGCAAAGCCAGCCAAGTGGGTTGGATCGGGCAGGGCAATGGCCTGCTGGTGATGGACCGCAACGGCGACGGCGTGATCAACGATGGCAGCGAGCTGTTCGGCGCTGCGACCACCTTGGCCAACGGCAGCCGTGCGGGCAACGGCTACAACGCGCTGGCCGAACTCGACAACCACCACGACAGCAAGATCAACGCGCTGGACGCCCAGTTCGCCAACCTGAAGGTCTGGGTCGATCGCAACCATGACGGCAAGACCGACCTGGGCGAGCTCAAAGGGCTGGTCGACCTCGGCATCACCGAACTGGACCTGAACTATGCCAGCTCCAACCGGCTGGACCATGGCAACGCGGTGGCCATGGTGTCGTCGTACAAGACGGCCGACGGCCAAACCCACGAGATGGCCGACGTCTGGTTTGCCAAGTCGGCTGCAGGCAACCCGACAGTGCCCCGGCTGGATGAACTGCTGGCGGGCGCACCGGCCGATCTGGCGCCCGTCAGCCCGGTACCAGCCGCCACCCAGACCGCAGCAGCGCCGCAGCTCGAACCAGTGGCATCACCGCCTCCGCACCGCGTCGGGCTGGACGAGGAACTGCTGCGGCAGCTGGCGCCCTTGGTCTGACCCGATCCACCCGCGGCCCGCGCAGTCCGGGCGCGATGGCCCCGGCTGGTCCCCGCACGAGGTCGAAGCGGTGCAAGTCAAGACCGCACGCCTGACCGGTGTGACACCAGCACACTGGTCAGGCCTTGCGCCCCTGCATCGAGGCACAGCGGGCGGGTTCGTTATGCTCAAAGATGTCCGGGCACCACGCCCTCCATCCCTTCGACCATGACAGGCCCGCCGATGAACACGCCCGCCCTCCACCTCGTCAAATCCGTCCGCGACCAAGTCAGCGCCGAAGAATGGCAGATCCGGGTCGATCTCGCCGCCTGCTACCGCTTGATGGCCCACTACGGCATGACCGAGATGATCGCCAACCACATCTCCATGCGTCTGCCTGGGTCGCACGACGAATTCCTGCTCAATCCCTACGGCATGCTCTACGAAGAGATGACCGCCTCGAGCATGATCAGAATCGATGTCGAAGGCAAAGTGCTGTTCAACGCCACCGACTATGGCATCAACCAGGCCGGTTACGTGATCCACAGCGCGATCCACAAAGCCCGCCACGACGTCGGCTGCGTCATCCACACGCACACGCTGCCCGGCATGACAGTCTCGGCGATGAAGACCGGCCTGCTGCCTTTGGCGCAGTCGGCGATGCGGTTTTTCGACGTCGCGTACCACGATTTCGAAGGGGTGGCGATCCGGCTCGATGAGCAAGAGCGCCTGGTGGCTTCGCTGGGCATGCGAGAGGCGATGGTGTTGCGCAACCACGGCCTGCTCACGGTCGGGCCGACGATTGCCGAATGCTTCAACAACATGTGGCGACTGGAGCGCGCCTGCCAGCTCCAAGTGATGGCCTTGTCGTGCAATACCGAACTGCAGATGCCCTCGCCCGAGTCGATCAAGTTCACCCACGAAGCTATCCGCGGGCTGCACCTGGGTCGGCGTGAATGGCCGGCGCTGCTGCGCAAGCTTGACCAGATTGACCCGTCTTTCCGCGACTGACAAGCCAGCCGCAGGCCGCTCTCATGGGATGTCCCCATACGGATCCCCCGACAGACCTGTACGCAAGCCATCCCACCGCCGCCGGCGCGCCGCGTCCGCGCTGACACCGAGTACCTTGCCATGCCTCCTGAATCAGACGAAAAACTGGCTGCGCCCGTGCGGCTTTGGCTCGCGCAATTCGAGGCGGCGCTGACCGGTTCCGACGACGTGGCTTGGGCCGCCTTGTTCACGCAAGACGCCCATTGGCGCGACCTGCTCGCGTTGACCTGGGACGTCAAGACAGCCAGTGGTGCCAGCAAGGTCGTCGACCTGCTGCGGCGGCACGGCCGCGGCGCCACCGGTTTCGTGATCGATCCACAGCGAATCAGGCCGCGCCAGGTGACCCGCGCCGGGTCACAGGCCATTGAAGCATTCTTCAAGTTCGAGACTGCAAGCGTTCGCGGACAAGGCGTGCTGCGACTGAAGCTGGACCCAGGCAGCCCAAGTTACAAGGCGTGGACGCTGTTGACCGCCCTCGATGAGATCAAGGGCAGCGAAGAAAGCGTCGGCAGCCGACGGCCGCACGGTGCGGCCGACTCCAGGGATTTCAGCGGCCCGAACTGGCTAGACCGACGTCAGGCGGCCATCGCCTACGCAGACAAAGACCCCGAGGTGCTGATCGTGGGCGGCGGGCATGCCGGGCTGTCGCTCGCCGCCCGTCTGCGGCAGTTGAAGGTCGACACGCTGATCGTCGACCGCGAACAGCGCATCGGCGACAACTGGCGCAAGCGTTATCACGCGCTGACGCTGCACAACCAGGTCCATGTCAACCACCTGCCCTACCTGCCGTTTCCCGCCAACTGGCCGACCTACATCCCCAAGGACAAGCTGGCAGGCTGGTTCGAGGCCTATGTCGAGATCATGGAGCTTGATTTCTGGACCCGCACCGAGTTCTCAGGTGGCAGCTACGATGCCCTGACCGAGCGCTGGACCGTGACGCTGCGCCTGGCAGACGGCAGCAGCCGAACCATGCATCCCAAGCATGTCGTGATGGCCACCGGCATGAGCGATGCCCCCAAGCTGCCAGACATCCCGGGCCTGGAGGACTTCCGAGGCCAGGTGATTCACTCGCACCAATACGGCGACGCAGCGCCCTGGAAGCAGCGCGACGTCGTGGTCATCGGCACCGGGACCAGCGGCCACGACATCGCGCAAGACCTGCATTCAAATGGCGCGCGGGTCACGCTGGTGCAGCGCAGTCCGACCCTCGTGCTCAACATCGAACCGAGCGCGCAGCTGCCGTATGTGCTGTACAACGAGGGACATCCCCTCGAGGACTGCGACCTGATCACCGCATCGATGCCGCTGGCGCTGATGAAGACAGCGCACCGCGCGATGGCCGAGCAGGCGACAGCGCTCGACCAGCAGCTGATCACCGACCTGACCCGCGTCGGCTTCAAGATTGACGAAGACGACGAGACCGGTTGGCAATTCAAATACCTGCAGCACGGCGGCGGCTATTACTTCAACGTCGGCTGCTCGAACCTGATCGCACAGCGAAAAATCCGGCTCGAACACTACGCGGAGATCGCAGGGTTTGTCGCCAATGGCGCAAAGCTGCGCAACGGCGACCCGATAGCGGCCGAGCTGATCGTGCTCGCGACGGGCTACCAAGGCCTGGAGTTCATGGTGCGCAGTTTGTTCGGCGATGCGGTGGCCGACCGGGTCGGCCCGATCTGGGGCTTCGACGACGAAGCGCAGGAACTGCGCAACATGTGGACACGCACCGGCCAGCCCGGGCTGTGGTTCATCGCCGGCAGCTTCGCACAGTGCCGGATCTACTCCAAGGTCCTAGCGCTGCAGATCAAGGCGGTGCAGCAAGGCTTGCTAGCGCCGTTGCCTGAGCACTCGCGCCCGGAGTGAGGCACAGTTCTCAGACGTTGCCGGCCTCGATGGCGGTGAACTCGTCCGGGTACCAGCCATGGTTCAAATGCGGGATCGCGCGGTCGGACTTCAAGGTCTTGGCCGGGCAGAACACTCGCTTGCCAGCATGACGGTTCAGGAATGCACCCCAGAAGCTGAATGACGAATTGGCGATGATGTTGTGGTGGCACAGTGACATCGCACACATATCGACCACCGGTGACGGCGCGTCGGAGAAGTGCAGGTTCGACAGGTCGGAAAAGGCCTCGCGGCACCAGGCCAAGTCGTCGCTGAAAACCAAAAAATTGACCTGCGCAGGATCGAACTCGGCAAACGCGGCGTCGTAGTAGTCTCGGTTCAGGTTGATGAAGATGGCGTTGAGGTAGTCGTCGCGCCGCACGTGGACGGCCACCACCTGGCGCCCGCCCTGGGCGGCCCGCGCGACCATCGCAGCGGCCAGATCGCGGGTCGCGTTGTCAAAGCGGTAGAGCTGCGCCACCTCTGCGCGGCGCGGGTACCAATAGCGGTACGAGCTGAACAAGCCAGTGAAGTTGTAGTTGCGCGCAGCGTCGAGCTTGAACACCGCGCTGTCGACCAGCAAGTCTCGCGGCACAGGGTAGACCCAGTGTGCACGCTCGGCATCGCTGAGAGATTCGATCGAGACCAGATCGAAGGGCAGCTCGGAAAAATGACGATGCAGCCGCAGGCCTTTGCCGAGGTCGGCATGCTCGTGGAAGAACACGATGCGGTGACCGGTGCGGCGCGAGATCGCGTAAAGCGCGGCGAAATGCCACATCTGCGAGCCCAGGTTCTCGGTCAGGCTCAGACCGGTCATCGCGATGTAGTTTTGAGACATGGTGGTGGTCGCGTATTTTATTAGTTACCAATGTCAAGCAAGATCGAGCGAAACCTCCTGCCTCGCCTGCGCAACCCGCCCGACCACGCGCGCCGGGTTACCCGCCACGATGGACAGCGGCGCCACCTCGAACTCTGGCGGGAACACGCTGCCGGCGGCAACCACCGCGCCATTGCCGATGCGGCAACCCTTGAGCAGCGTGACACGCGAGCCGATAAAGACATCGTCGCCGACCACCACCTGGCGGGTCTGCGGGTCGGGCAGGTGGCGGCGGCCGAGCGCCAGGTCGTGGGCGTTGGTGTCTAGCACCTGGAACTCGGTGCCGATCAGACAGCGCGCGCCAATGCGTATGCCCGCGCCCTCGGCGATCAGACTGGCGTTGTTGTTGAGGGTGGTGTTGTCGCCGATCTCGATCAGCGCGTCGGGGTTGCGTGCCTCGACGTAGCTGCAGTGATAGCTGCCGGGCGAGTTGACCCAGCCGAAGACCGTGGTCGATGCGAGCCTGATCCGCCCCCGACCCTTGAAGACCGTGGGCGAGAGCAGGTTCAGCAGCCTGGGCTGGCCAGGGTCGCCGCCGACGACCTCGACGATGGGCTTGTTCGAGACGTGGAAGAAGTAATGCACCAGCAGTCCACGCACCAGCGCCTCGAGTTCGAAGGCAGGCGTCGCGCTGATCAGCGCGCTGTAACGGGCAAGACGAAGTTTCATGGTGATGGCCTCAGAATCCGTGCCGGCGCAAGTAGGCGTGCCAGATCTCGACGAAGGAGGCCTGGGCCAGTTCGTCGCCCGCGGCCATCGCCGGCAGCATCGCGATGAAGGGCCGCATGTCGTGCTGGCTGCCGTAGCGCTGCGGCATCACGCTGGCCAAGATCGAGAAGGTGTTGCGCGCCTGCGCAGCACTGTATTGGCCGATGCGCTGCGCGCCCAGCGCCAACGCCGCATAGCCCAGGTGAGCGCCTTTCATGTACGGACCGAAGAACTTCGACGAGTTGCCCAGCGTGCCAGTGCGGAAGTAGCCCAGGTGGTCTTGCAAGTAGCCGATCGGCGCGCGCAGGCTTGCGGCCATGAAAGCGCCCAAGTCCCACAGACCGGCATAGGAGACGCCGCCGAAGTCGGGCTTGAGCAGCAGCGGCGCGCTGTCGGCGCGGAACACCGCGTTGGAGAACTCGCCGAACCAGTTCTTGCACTCGGTCGCGGTGGTCGCGCAGACCAGCGCGCCGTCGAGCGCCACAAGACGGTGCGCGCAGTGCGACACCAGCGGCGGCAAGGGTTGGCCCTTGATCGGCTGGCCCAGCTCATTGGCGGTCCAGCGCCGGCTGATCGAGCAGGAGAAGGTCGATGACGCATGGGCCACCAGATGGCGTTGGTAGAAATCGGGATAGCAGACGTCATCGTCGAGCATCAGGTGCAGCAACTCAGAGCGGCCATCCCACAAGCGCACCAGGTGCATCATGTTGGCGTAGCCACCACGCTGCGGGCCTTCGTGGCACTCGATGTTCAGGCCGGCACGCAGCGGCGCCATCGCGTCCGAATACAGCGCTGCGCGGAACTCGCCACCGGGGCTGTCATCGGCGATGATGATCTGGCGTGACGGGCAGGTCTGCAGCCGCAGCGAGTTCAGCAACTCGGCCAGGTATTGCGGCTTGTAGGCCGGGATCAGCGTGACGATGTCCATGGCAGTCTCAAGTCAAGTCAAGTCAAGTCGATGTCGGCGAGCGCACAGCGCAGCACCCCGATGACCTGCTCGGTCTGATCGGCGGTCTGGGTCGGGCCAATCGGCAGGCTCAGCACCTGGGCGTGAATCGCTTCGGCAATCGGCAGCGACCCCGGCCGCCAGCCCAGCGACGCATAAGCCGGCTGCAGATGCGGCGCCACCGGATAGTGGATCACCGTGCCGACGCCCTCGGCAGCCAGCCGGCGGGCGAGCGCATCGCGCTGTGGATGGCGCAGCACGAACAGATGCCAGGCGCTGCATGAGTCGCTCGCCTGAGAAGGCAGGGTCAACGCCGGGCTGGCGCCTGCCAGCCCGGCCAGATATTGCTGCGCGATCGCGTGGCGCTGGCGGTTGTCGGCGTCCAGACCAGGCAGCTTGGCCCGCAACAGCGCGGCCTGCAACTCGTCGAGCCGGGCGTTGAAACCGATCTCGGCGTTGTGATACTTCACACTCGAGCCATAGTTGCGCAGCTGGCGCAGCCGGTCGGCCAACGCGGCGTCGCGGGTCGTGACCGCGCCGCCGTCACCCAGCGCGCCGAGATTTTGGCCAGGGTAAAAGCTCCAGGCCACCGCGTCGCCATGCGCACCCAAGCGCTGACCACGGTAGCTCGCGCCATGCGCCTGAGCCGCATCCTCGAGCACACGCAAACCGTGGTCGCGCGCGATTTCGACGATCGGCGTCATCTCGGCCGGCCGGCCATAAAGGTGCACCGGCAGCAGCGCCCGGGTGCGCGGCGTGATCGCGGCCTCGATGCGCGCCGGGTCGATGTTGAAGCTGTCGGGGTCGGGCTCGACTGGC
>CALQBT020000111.1 GCA_943328885.2 Bordetella parapertussis
ACGCCAACAACAAGACCAAGCGTCGCTGGTTGCCCAACCTGCAATACCGCCGCTTCTGGGTCGAGAGCGAGAACCGTTGGGTGCGTTTGCGCATCACCAACGCTGCGCTGCGCCTGATCGACAAGGTCGGCATTGACCAGATCGTGGCCGATCTGCGCGCCAAGCACGCGCTCTGATCACCGCCCAAACCCACTGCAAACTCGGAGCACGACATGGCATCCAAAGGCGGACGTGAAAAGATCAAGCTGGAATCCTCAGAGGGGACCGGCCATTTCTACACCACCAGCAAGAACAAGAAAACCACGCCTGGCAAGCTCGAATTCATGAAATTCGACCCCAAGGCGCGCAAGCATGTGCTGTACAAGGAAATCAAGCTCAGGTAATCTGCCGGGTCTAGACCCAGCGCAAAGCCCGCCCGAACCCGGCGGGCTTTTTTGTTGCCTGGCTGAAAATCTTGATCAGACTTTCAGCGACGCTGTGCCGATGAAACCGACCCGCTGGGTGGGCCGCTGGGCAGGTCGTTGGGTGGGCCGTTGGGTGGCCGGCATAGGCTGGTACGCCGTCTGATGGCGACCCAGTCGCGCCCGGTGCCAATCGCCAGCGACGGGCTGGAATCGACTCAGGCCCGAACAGCACGCAGCTTGATCGAGAATTTCTCCAACGCCTCGATACCGCTGCTCTCGGCTTGCTTGCACCAGTGCTGCAGATCGACCACCAACTGGTCGGCCGACACATTGGTACGGGTCCAGAGCTGACGCAACTCCTCGCGCATGCTCACCAGCTTGGCCAGCTTGGGGCTTGCTCGGACCGCATTCGCCAACAGCGGCAAGACATTGGCCGGGATCTTCTCGGCGTCGCGGTGTAACCAGCGCTGGGCCAGTTGCAACTCGGTCAGGTTGACGCTGCCCTGGGCCTTGACCCGAGCCAACTCGGCCGCACAGGCCGCCCGCAGCTCGCTGGCGTACTTGGCCATCACCTCGTAGCGGTTGGCGATGATCGCCTCCAGCGTATGGGCATCGGCCTGCGGCCTGACCTGCCCCAACCTGAACTGGGGCGCCGTCTTGCGAACCTTGGCCAGGCCGACCAACTCCATCGCGCGGATGTAGCCCCACCCGATATCGAACTCAAAAGGCTTGACCGAAAACTTGGCCGAGGTCGGGTAAGTGTGATGGTTGTTGTGCAACTCTTCACCGCCGATGACAAAACCCCAGGGCGACACATTGGTCGACGCATCAGGGGCCTCGAAATTGCGGTAGCCCCAGTAGTGCCCGATACCATTGATGATGCCGGTGGCCATCACCGGGATCCACAACATCTGCACTGCCCAGACCGTCAGGCCGATCGCGCCGAACAAAGCCAGGTCGATGGCCAGCATCACGCCCACGCCTTGCCAGCTGAAACGGGTGTAGAGGTTTCGTTCGATCCAGTCGTCAGGTGTGCCGCGACCGTACTTGGCGATCGTCTCGGGCACTTTGGACTCGATTCGATAGAGCTCGACGCCCGTCAGCAACAAGGCCTTGATGCCGCGGGTCTGTGGGCTGTGCGGATCTTCATCGGTCTCGCATTTCGCATGATGCTTGCGGTGAACCGCAACGAACTCCTTGGTCACCATGCCGGTGGTCAGCCAGAGCCAGAACCGGAAGAATTGCTCTGGGACCGGATGCAGGTCCAAAGCACGGTGAGCCTGAGCACGGTGCAGGAAGATCGTCACCGAGCAGATAGTGATGTGGGTCATACCCAGCGTCACCAGCAGCACCTGCCACCAAGTCGAACTGGACCACAAACCGTGGGCCAACCAATCCACCAAAGCAAACCACAGCGTCGAAATCAAGCTCATCTTGGCCTTTTACCGTCCAAAAAGCGGACACATTTCTCATTGTAGTGGGATCAAGCCTTTTGAACGACAGCAAATTCGCCAGGAAAACCCGCGGCAATCGTCAAGATATGGGTAAGAAAGCCATCGAACCGCCACGGCAGTTTGCGCTTCGGCAATCTTCCAGGCGCCCATCAGCATCGGCGCGGGCAATCTCAGCGTCGCTGCCAGAGCGCTGCGAAAAAGCCGTCGGTGGCCTGGCGGTGCGGCCACAGCCGCAGATAGCCATCGTGCGTCAACTCCTGAGCGCGCTCGACGTGCGCGGCCTGCAATGCATCCTGGGCCGGTAGCTTGACGAAATCCGGGTGCGCCGCGGCAAACGCCTCGGCCACCACCTCGTTCTCGTCGCGCAGCAGGCTGCAGGTGGCGTAGACCAGGCGGCCACCCGATTTGACCAGCCTGGCCGCGCTGTCAAGGATGGCAGTCTGCTTGGCCTGCAACTCGACCACCGCTTGTGGCGACTGGCGCCATTTCAGATCCGGGTTGCGCCGCAGCGTGCCCAGACCCGAGCAAGGCGCATCGACCAGCACCCGGTCGATCTTGCCCGACAAGCGCTTGACGCGCTCATCGCGCTCATGCGCGATCTGTGCGGGATGGACATTGGACAGGCCGCTGCGCGCCATCCGGGGCTTGAGCGCGTCGAGTCGGTGGCCCGAGGTGTCGAACGCATAAAGCCGGCCGGTCGAGCGCATGGATGCCCCCAACGCCAAAGTCTTGCCGCCGGCGCCGGCGCAGAAGTCGACCACCATCTCGCCGCGCTTGGCATCGACCAGCAAGGCCAACAACTGGCTGCCCTCGTCCTGCACCTCGATGTCACCGCGGGTAAAGGCATCGATCTTCTGCAGCGCGGGCTTGCCGGGCACCCGGATGCCCCAGGGTGAGAAAGGCGTGGGCGCCACCCGCAGGCCGGCCTGGTTGAGCACCGACAGCATGTCCTCGCGCTTGGCCTTGAGGATGTTGACCCTCAGGTCGAGCGAGGCAGGTTCGTTGAGTGCGGCCACCAAAGGCCAGAACTCCGCATCGCCGAGTTGGCTGCGCAACGCCGAGGCCAGCCAGTCAGGCAAGTTATGGCGCAGTTTTTCGGAAAAACTCTCGGGGTCGACAGCCAGCACCTGCTGTCGCCACTGTTGCTCGTTGGGACCCACCGCACCGCGCAACAGGCTCTGATCCCCCGACCAAGCCAGCAGCGCCAGACGCCGCTCCAAAGAACCGTTACCACTCTGAGCCTGGTGCTGCAACAGCGATCGGCGACGCAGCACGGTGTATGCGGTCTCGGCCAATGCGTGGCGTTCCCGCGGTCCCAGCGTGCGGTGCTGGCGAAAAAAGCCCGAGACGATGCTGTCGGCAGGGGCGTCGAGCCTGAGAACGGCGCGCAAAAGTTCGGTGGCCAGGTCAAGCAGGGCGGTAGGATGCATGCTGCGATTATCCGCGCCCTCCCCCAGCCCACTGTTTCAGGCCTCAGCCGATGACCGATCTGCCGCCGCTACCCAGCGCACCAACAGGGCGATACCGCCATTACAAGGGCCATGAGTACGAGTTGGTCGGCGTGGTGCGGCACAGCGAGACGCTGGAGCCCTTGGTACTGTACCGACCGCTGTATGGCGACGGCGCGCTGTGGGTACGGCCGCACGCGATGTTCTTCGAGAACGTGACCATCGACAGCGTCGAACAGCCGCGCTTCGCAAGACTGGCCTAAGCGACTCAGCCAAACCTCAGCCAAACAGGTGCTGGGGCTCGCCGCCAGCGTGCCACACCAGCCCGTTGCGAAGCAAGAGTTGGCCCTCGACGAACCATCGCACCGCCCGCGGATAGATCGCATGCTCGGCCGCCAGCACACGGTCTGACAAGGTCTGGGGCGTGTCGTCTGGCAAGACCGGCACGGCAGCCTGCGCGACGATGGCGCCAAGGTCTAGCGCAGGGGTCACGAAATGCACCGTCGCCCCGGCGATTTTGCAACCTGCGTCGATCGCCCGGCGATGCGTGTGCAGACCGGTAAAGGCCGGCAGCAGCGAGGGGTGAATGTTGAGCATGCGGCCGGCATATCGGGCCACAAAGCCATCGCCGAGGATGCGCATAAAGCCCGCCAGCAGCACCAGATCGGGCAAGAAGCCATCGACCACGCGCGCCAGTTCAGCGTCGAAGGCATCCCGACTCGGTTGCTGCTGATGGTCGACAACCGCGGTCGCAATGCCTTGACTGAGCGCATACGCCAGTCCCGGCGCCCTCGGTCGGTTGCTGACCACCGCCACCACCTGCGCCGCCCAAGCCTCAGCAGCACAGCGCTCGACAATGGCTTGCATATTGCTGCCGCGACCAGAGATCAGGATGACGATGCGCTTCATCTGGGGGCGCAGTGTACGAGCAGCCGGCGCGTCGGCTTGGACTGGCGGCGCACACCGGACGACCCGGCGCCGCGCCTTGAGCGAGAATCCGCCGCTCTTGTCAAGGACTTCATCCCATGCGACCCCGTGTACTTTCAGGCATGCGCCCCACCGGCGCGCTGCACCTCGGCCATTACCACGGCGCGCTCAAGAACTGGGTCAAGCTGCAGCACGACCACGACTGCTTCTTCTTCGTCGCTGACTGGCATGCGCTGACCACGCACTATGAAGACCGTGATGTGATCGAGAAGACGGTCTACGACATGGTGATCGATTGGATCGCCGCCGGCCTGGATCCGGAAAAATCCACGATCTTCATCCAGAGCCGGCTGCCCGAGCATGCCGAACTGTTCACGCTACTGGCGATGGGCACGCCGCTGGCTTGGCTCGAACGCATGCCAACCTACAAGGACCAGATCGAAAAGCTCAAAGACAAGGACCTGGCAACCTATGGTTTTCTCGGCTACCCACTGTTGCAGGCCGCCGACATCCTGATCTACCGGGCGGCTTACGTGCCGGTAGGTGAGGATCAGGCACCGCATGTGGAGATCACCCGCGAAGTGGCTCGCCGCTTCAACCACCTCTACGGACGCGCTGCCAACCATGACCAGCAAGTCGCCGCGGCCCTGGTCAAGTTGGGCAAGGATGACGCTCGCTACGTCGAAAAACAGCGCAAATCCTATGGCCAGGACGGGTCGGTCGAGGCCTTGTCCAGAGGCGAGGCCATCGTCAAGCTTGCTCAGGCGAGCGAACTGATAAACAGCGACGATACGGAACTGCTGCTCGGCCACCTCAAGGGCAGCGGCAAGAGCGTGTTGACCGAGCCCGCAGTGCTGCTGACCGAAACCAGCAAGCTGCCCGGACTGGACGGCGACAAGATGAGCAAGAGCCGCGGCAACACCATCGCGATGCGCGACGAGCCTGCGGTGGTGTCGCACAAGATCAAGCGCATGCCCACCGACCCGCAGCGGGTGCGGCGCCATGACCCCGGCGACCCGGCGCGCTGCCCGGTCTGGCAGTTCCACCAGGTCTACTCTGACGCAGCGACCAAAGACTGGGTGGTCCAGGGCTGCACCAGCGCCGGCATCGGTTGCCTGGACTGCAAGCAACCGGTGATCGACGCCATCATCCGCGAGCAACAGCCCTGGCGCGAGCGCGCAGAAGCCTATCTCAGCAACCCCAAGCAGGTCCAATGGATCGTCGAGATGGGCACTGAACGGGCCCGCACGGTGGCGCGCCAGACCATGAAAGATGTTCGCGAGGCGATGGGCTTGAATTACTGAGCGCCGCAAAGCCGCCTTTCGGTGGCGGCCTCCAAGAGGTCCGGGAAGGCGGCGAGCCACGCTCGCATGAGCGTCTGTGAAGCGCCGCTTCCGCAGCGCTTTGCGGTTGGACTCGCTGCGCTGCGCATCACGAGATGGCTGGGCTGTGAGCAGGGTCAAGGCGATGCCTTGCATGGATATAAGGGAAAACCCTATAATCCGTGCCACACGACACCAATCCGGTTTCGTGAAGATCTTGGAGTTCACACCATGAACAACGCTTCGATGACTTTTGGCCGGCCCACCCGCTCGGCTGCTCCCCGTGCTTCGATCTGGCTGGCAAGGATTGCCTTCTCCATGATCACGGGCATGCGCAGGCTCAAGAGCTGGCAGTTCAACCAGCGGCACGCCGAGCCCAAAACCGCTGAAGATGTCCTGCGCTGGGCCCAGCGAATCGAGGCCACCGATCCTGGCTTTGCCTCAGATCTGCGTGCTGCGGCGATGCGGTCGATCGGCCACGACCAGCACTGAAATCGCCAGCAACCCATTCGCTGCCGCGCTGAATCAGTAAGTTACTGAAACCAATTTTCCATCAGCGGTTCAAGCGATACCATCCTGTCATTCGCGGCAGCCAATGGCAGGGTGAAAAGTGGTCTCAGGCAATGGATCGACAAAATTCCAGCAATCGCCGTCTGGACGTCGCGCTTGGCTATATGGTGGTTTAGGCGCTTTACCTGGTTTTTTTGGCTGCGCATCGCTGCCATCGGTGCTGACGCCAGCCCCAGACACGGCCGAACACCCCGAGGCGCCACCGGCAACGCAGGTGCTGCCATTTTCAACCGGCGCCTCCGGTGGCTTGCCGGCCGGCTGGCGCCAGTACGCGATGCGGCGCGACCTCGTCCCGACGCGCTACACCGTCGTGCGCGACAGTGATCGCAAAGTGCTGCACGCCAGCGCCAAATCCTCGGCCACAGGCCTGCGCTGCGCGGTGCAGATCGACCCGCTGAAGTTCGGACACCTGAAATTCAGCTGGCGCGTGCCCCATGTTCCAAGCCGCGCCGATGTCAGCATGGCCGAACACGATGACTGTCCGGCAAGACTGGTGCTGGCCTTCGGCGGCGATGACACCCAACTGCCGCTGCGCGAGAGGCTGTTCTTCGAGCAAGTCGAGCTGTTCACCGGCCAGCGCCTGCCCTATGCCACGCTGATGTATGTCTGGGACGGCGGCAACCACGCCACAGAGTCCATACACCGCAACCACCGCAGCGCTCGGATCCAATACCTCACGGTCGAAAGCGGTGGCCACCGTGCAGGCCACTGGCTGCACTACGAACGCGACGTGGTGTCGGACTACCGGCGGGCATTCGGCGAGACGCCTGGGCCTGTCGTCAGCGTTGGGGTCCTGACCGACGCAGATGCGCTCAAGACCGATCTGGAGGCTTGGTACGGCGACATCACGCTGTCCGCCAAGCCGGCCGGCATGCCGGCGCGCCTGGGGTGACATCGCGTCCGGCCCGAAACACCAGGGTCTGACCATGAACCCGACCCCGGCCGAGTTGGTCTATCTGGACGCCGCGCTGGTCGTGGCGAACAAGCCAGCCGGTTTGCTTTCGGTGCCAGGCCGTGGTCCGGACAAGGCCGATTGCCTGTCGGCTCGACTGCAAGCCATCTACCCGGACGCGCTGATCGTGCACAGGCTCGACATGGCGACCTCAGGGCTGATGCTGCTGGCTCGGGGCATCGAAGCGCAGCGTCGGATGAGTGCGGCCTTCGCCGAACGACGCGTCGCCAAGACCTATACCGCCGTGGTCGACGGCCTGCCTGCGGACGATGCGGGCGAGATCGACCTGCCACTGATCGCCGACTGGCCGAACCGGCCACGCCAGAAGGTCGATGCCGTCTCCGGCAAACCCGCTTGCACGCGGTGGCAGGTGCTGTCGCGCGATCCGATACGAGGTCAAACCCGGCTGGCGCTGCAACCGCTGACCGGCCGCTCGCACCAACTCAGGCTGCACCTGAGTTCGATCGGCCACGCCATCCTCGGCGACACGCTGTACGCCAGCGAGGCGGTGGCCGCAGCGGCATCGCGCCTGCTGCTGCATGCGAGCCGGCTGCAGTTCGACCACCCCGCGCAGGGCGCTGCGCTGGAC
>CALQBT020000112.1 GCA_943328885.2 Bordetella parapertussis
CTCGGGCTCCCGGCCGGCATCGGTCTCGACACCGTGCATCTGTCGGTGCTGCCGCTGTTCCACACTGGCGGCCTGAATTGCTATTCCAACCCGGTGCTGCATGCCGGCGGCACCGTGGTGATCATGCGGACCTTCGACCCGGGGCGGGCCTTGCAGGTCATCGGCGATCAGAGCCAGGGCATCACGCACTTCTTTGCGGTGCCGGCACCTTATCAGTTCATGATGCAACACCCGGAATTCGAGACCACCGACCTGTCGCGGCTGCGCTGTGCGGGTGTCGGCGGCGCACCTTGCGCGCTGACGATCCTGCAGACCTGGGCCGCTCGGGGGGTGTTGTTGGGGCAGGGCTTCGGCATGACCGAGACCAGCCCGTCCTGCATCTTTCTCGACCCAGCGGATGCGGTCCGCAAGCTCGGCTCCACCGGCAAGGTGCTGATGCATACCGAGATGCGCATCGTCAACGAGGCCGGTGGCGACTGCGGCCCGGACGAGATCGGCGAGCTCTGGGTTGCCGGGCCGAACATCACCCCCGGCTACTGGAATCGACCGGATGCGACGGCGTCCAGCTTCGAGGGGCGCTGGCTCAAGACCGGTGACGCCGCGCGAAGCGACGACGAAGGCTTCGTCTACATCGTCGACCGCTGGAAGGACATGTACATCTCCGGCGGCGAGAACGTCTACCCGGCCGAGGTCGAGAACGTGCTCTACCAGTTGCCCCAGGTCGCCGAAGCGGCGGTGATCGGCGTGCCCAATGATCGTTGGGGCGAGGTCGGACTGGCGGTGCTGGTCCTCAAGCCCGGCCAGAGCCTGGACCGGTCGACGGTCGTGGGCTATTGCGGCGAACGGCTTGCCAGGTTCAAGGTGCCCAACGACATCGCGGTCATCGAAGCCTTGCCCCGAAACGCCACCGGCAAAGTGCTCAAGCGCGAACTGCGCAAGCTGTTCCTGGGCAGCCACGCGCCGGCGATCAGCTGAGGCTGCGCCCGCCGATTGAGCCGATCGACTTGCCGGCGGCGCGGTGCTGCTGAGACGGCAGGCGATGTTGCAGCCTGCGGGCTGCGCAGGTCGGGGGCGCGCGCCTCCTGCACAATGGCTTCCATGTTTCTCACGCTGCCGACCTTGTTGACCTGGGCCCGCATCGTCGCGATCCCCTTGATCGTCGGCGTGTTCTACCTGCCGTTGGACGACGTGACGTGCAACCTCATTGCCACCGTGATGTTCGTGGTGTTCGCGGCCACTGACTGGCTCGACGGCTGGCTCGCCCGCCGGCTCAACCAGACCTCGGCTTTTGGTGCTTTTCTCGACCCGGTGGCCGACAAGATCTTGGTCTGTGCCGCCTTGCTGGTGCTGGTCCAGCTCGATCGGGTCGATGTGCTGGTGGCGCTGGTGATCATCGGCCGAGAGATCGCGATCTCGTCGTTGCGCGAATGGATGGCGCAGATCGGTGCCTCTCGCAGCGTCGCGGTGCACATGCTGGGCAAGCTCAAGACGGCGACCCAGATGACGGCGATCCCGTTTTTGCTCTATGACGGCCTGTTGTTCGGCGTCATCGACACCTGGGTCTGGGGTACTGGGCTGATCGTCATCGCCACCGTGCTGACGATCTGGTCGATGGTCTATTACCTGCAGCGCGCCTTGCCTGAAATCAGGGCCAAGGGGCGATGAATCCCGCGGCTGCCGCGCGCCAGCAAGGTCTGCTGGTGGCGATGCCCTGGGTGTTCGTGGGCGTCTGGAGCACCGGCTTTGTGGTCGCGCGCTTGGCGATGCCTCATGCGCCGCCGATCACTTTTTTGTGCTGGCGTTACGCGGTCTCGCTGCTGGCTTTTGGGCTGTGGATTCGCTTGGCTTCGGTGTCCTGGCCGGTGGGTCGGGCGCAGTGGGGTCACCTGGCGGTCAGCGGTGTGCTGATGCATGCCGGCTATCTCGGCGGGGTGTGGACTGCGATCAAGGCGGGCATGCCTGCCGGCACGGCGGCCTTGATCGTCGGCCTGCAGCCGCTGCTGACGGCGCTGTGGATCAATGGTCGAGGCCAACAACGGGTCGGCGCAGGGCAGTGGCTGGGCCTGGCGCTCGGTGGGGTCGGTCTGCTGCTGGTGGTGTGACCCAAGATGCGTGCCGGCGAGGTCACTTTTGTCAACCTGGGTTTGTCGGTGCTGGCGCTGGCGGCCATTACCGCCGGCACGCTGTACCAGAAGCGCCGCGTGCAGCCTGGCGACGTTCGCTCGGGCAACTTCGTGCAGTTGCTGGCCGCGCTGGTCTTGTCGATGCCGCTGGCGCTGGTCGAATCCGGCCGTATCGATTGGCATCCCGACCTGCTGTTGGCCTTGGTCTGGTCGGTGCTGGGTCTGTCGCTGGGAGCGAGTTCGTTGCTGATGCTGCTGATCCAGCGCGGCGAGGCGACCCGGGTCGCCAGTCTGTTCTACCTGGTGCCGCCTTGCACCGCGCTGTTGGCCTGGTGGCTGTTCGACGAGGGCCTGGCCGCTGCCACCTGGGCCGGGATGGCGCTGTGCGCAGTCGGCGTCGGCTTGGTGCTGAGGGCGGATGCCCGCTGAGGCTTGGCTCGGCATGAGCACACGGTTGTGGCGCTGCGCGGTGGATAATCCTATGCTCTGCGGGTGCTTAGCTCAGTTGGTAGAGCGGCGCCCTTACCAGGCGTAGGTCGGGGGTTCGAGCCCCTCAGCACCCACCATCGCAGAGCCCTGTGTGTGCCGGCGTACCCCGCTTGTGCTGCGACCCCTAAAATCGGACTTCCGGCGCAATCGGCGGGTCGAGCGGGTCGGGCGGACAAGGCGAACCCCGGTTCGCCTTTTTTGTAGCCGCCAAGCGCGCCCGAGCCGTCACCATGTCACTGCCTTGTCGCCGGGGCAGGTCCCGCACGCCCAATCCTGAGGCCGTCACCATGTTTGAATTCGTCCGCACGCACAACCGGCTGTTTCAGTTTCTGCTGCTGATCCTGATCCTGCCGTCGTTCGTGGTCTTTGGCATCCAGGGTTATTCCAGTTTCAGCGAAGGCAGCAGCAGCTCGGTGGCCAAGGTGGCCGGTGTGCCGATCACCCAGGGCGAGTGGGACGCGAACCACCAGAGCCAGGTTGAGCGTCTGCGCCGCCAGGCGCCCAACCTCGACATCAAGCTGCTCGACTCGCCGGCGGCACGGGCCGAGACACTTGAGGCCTTGGTGCGCGAGCGGGTGCTGTCCACCGCGATGGACAAGCTCGACCTGACGGTGTCGGACGAACGATTGCAGCGGCTGTTTGTCACCGATCCGCAATTCTCGTCGCTGCGCAACCCCGACGGCAGCGTCAACAAGGATGTGCTGACCGCGCAAGGCATGAGTTCGGAGATGTTCGCCGCCCGATTGCGCCACGACCTGTCGCTGCAGCAAGTGCAGGGCGGTATCACCGGCTCGGTGCTGGCGCCGGCATCGAACGTCGGTCAGGCGCTCGATGCCTTGCTGCAGCGCCGCGAGATTCACTACACCCGATTCGACCCCAAGGATTACCTGACCAAGGTCAATCCGACCGATGCCGAGATCGAGGCTTTCTACAAATCGCACGAGGTCGATTTCCGCGCCCCCGAACAGGCGACGATCGACTATGTGTTGCTCGATCTGGCGACGATCAAAAAGAGCATCGCGGTGCCCGAGGAAGACCTGCGCAAGTACTACGACGAGAACGCCAGCCGTTACATCGCCGTCGAGGAGCGGCGCGCGCGCCACATCCTGATCAAGGCCGACAAGGGTGCCGCGCCCGACGTCAAGCAAAAAGCCAAGGCCCGCGCCGAATCACTGCTGGCTGAAGCCCGCCAGGCGCCAGCAGCGTTTGCCGAACTGGCCAAGAAGAACTCTGACGATCCGGGTTCGGCAGCCCAGGGCGGTGACCTTGACTTCTTTGGTCGTGGTGCGATGGTCAAGCCCTTCGAGCAGGTTGCGTTCTCGCTCAAGACGGGCGAGATCAGCGGTCTGGTCGAGTCCGATTTCGGCTTCCACATCATCAAGCTCGAGGCGGTTCGCGGGGGGGAGAAAAAGCCCTTCGATGCGGTGCGTGCCACGATCGAGGACGAGGTTCGCCAGCAACTCGCGATCAAGCGCTGGGCCGATGCGGCCGAGCAGTTCACCAACACCGTGTACGAGCAACCCGACAGCCTGCAGCCGGTGATCGACAAGCTCAAGCTTGAGAAGCGCAGCGCCAGCGTGCAGCGCACACCCGCACCTGGCACCAGCGGGCCGCTGGCTTCGGCCAAGCTGCTGGAGTCGGTGTTCGGCAACGACTCGATCAAGAACAAGCGAAACACCGAAGCAGTCGAGGTAGGTGCCAACCAACTCGCCGCGGCCCGTGTGGTGCTTCACCAAGCCGCGCGCACGCTGCCATTGGCTGATGTGCGCGACGCCGTGCGTCAGCGCCTGGTGCTGACCCAGGCCGAAACTTTGGCGCGTCAGGACGGCCAAGCGAGGCTGGCCCAACTCAAGGTTGATGCGAGCAGTGGCAAGCTCACCGGGCCGACCCTGGTGTCGCGGGCCCAGCCGGGCGGTCTGGCTCGCACCGCGCTGGAGGCGGTGCTGGCTGCCGATGTCGCCAAGCTGCCAGCGGTGCTGGGGGCCGTCTTGCCAGGCCAGGGCTATCTGGTGGCGCGCATCGACCGCGTGCTGGCGCGCGAGCTCAAGCCCGACGATGACAAGGCGCTGCAAACTCAGTATGCCCAGGCCTGGGCGCGCGCCGAGGCCGAGGCCTATTACGAGGCTTTGAGCAAGCGCTACAAGGTCGAGAAACGGGCTGATCCCTTGGTCGCTGCGACCCCGTCTGGTGCTGCGTCTGCCAAACCCTGACCGGGTATACTCGAAGGCTTAGTGGTGGCTGTAGCTCAGTTGGTAGAGTCCCAGATTGTGATTCTGGTCGTCGTGGGTTCGAGTCCCATCAGCCACCCCACCTGATGTCGCCAGTGGCCCGTGCAGGGCCATTTTTTTTGGGGTCTTGGGTTCGCGTGCTGGTTTCGGTCCACCAATGCTTCAGCGCAGCGGGCAAGGCTTGTTGCGCAAAGCGTCGGCCAATCCCGGCCTCAGGGTGACGGCGTCAGCACCAGCTTGATGCGTCGGCGCAGGCGCTCGGCATCGGCTGTCGCGCCGGCCTGATCGGCGCGCAGCGCTTGCAGCGTCAACCAAGCCAGCAGCGGCCGCTGCCAGCCCTGGGCTGACGCCGTGTCGATCGCCAGCGCGACCACTTCCGGGCTGGCCCGCCCGCTTCTCATCAGAACGCCTGCTGCCACCAGCCGTGACAAGGGGTCGGCGAGGTCTCGTAGCGCCGGCGCAGCATCTTGCGCTGGGTCTTTCGAGGCCACCGCACGCTGTGACGGCGCCAACTGCGCAATGTCTTGGGGCTGCGGAGCACCGGCCAGGAAATCGGCATAGGCCCGCTCGGGCGCTGCTGCGTCGACCCGCAAGGCTTCGAAGCCGTCGCAGGCATCGAAATCCAGGCTTGCCACCTGCGCGGCGCAGCGCAGCAACTCGGTACGGGCCAGCAAGTCGATGCGTCCGGTGCGGGCGAGCTGGGCCCGGGCTTGACGGAATGCCTGCGCAGCGACCCGGCTGTCGCCGCCCAAGTAGGCGGTGATCGACCGGTCTAGCGCCGCATGCGCCTGAAGTTGCCAGTCGGGTGGGGCGGGCCCGCCGGCACAGGCGCTCAGCTGGGCGGTGGCGGTCAGCGCCGCCAGCCAATGTGCGGGTTGCCGCGGCAGCGTCGTTTGGGTGATCACGGCAGCTTGAGCTCGGTGTCGCGCGCGAACGGCCACTTGCGGTTGACCTCGTCGACGAGTTGCTGCAATTTGCGCAGGCTGGTGTCGACCTCGGCCCGCAGCGCACCCAGGTCCGTGCTGGCACTGCGGGTGTTGGCGGCGACGGCTTGCGCGTCAACCAGCAAGGCATCGACCCGCACCCATGACGCCCGTGCCTGACCCAGCAACGCGTCGAGTTGGCGCATGCTGGCGCGGGTATCACGCAGCACTCCTTCAGGCCCGAAGACCTGGGTGTCGGTCTGGCCTGCCAGCGCGCTGGCGCGCGCGAGCAGGGCCTGAGCGCTGGCCAGCAAGGCGTTGGTGTTGTCTAGCGCTGTGCTGAGCTTGCGGGCGTCAGCCTCGTTGCCGAGCAGCAAGCCGAGCGCGCCGTGCGGCCCTTTGATCTTGTCGGTGGCCAGTTGCAGGTTGCGCAGGCTGTTGCCCAGCGCCGAATCCGATGCACTCAGCGCGCCAAGGTTCGCCAGCAACTCGCGCACCGCGTTGACCAGCTTGGGGATCTCGGCGCTGGCGTCGCCGACCAGCACCTTGCGCTCGGCACCATCGGCGAGCGCCGGGTCCGTGAGCTGGCCGCTGTAGGCGCGCAGGTTGGTGTTGCCGACCAAGCCGCGAACCAGTGTGAAGACGCTGGAGCTGCGCAGCCAGTGGGCGTCCTTGCGCGGTACATCGATGACGATGTGGGCGCTGCCATCGGCGCCGAGCTCGATCCGGCGAACCCGGCCGATCGGGAATCCAGAGAAGGTCAGATCCATGCCAACCAACACGCCCTCTGAATCGTCGGCCACCAGCACCAAGCGTTGGTTGGCCGCGAATGCGCCACGGGCGTACATCAGGTAGGCCGCCGCGCCGCACAGCAGCGCGACCAGCAACAGCAGCAGGGCTTTGGCCTTGAGTTCCAGATGGGCGACCGGCACCTCAAGTTCTGGCGGGCCGGCTGGGGTGGCGGATTCTGGCATGGGCGTTGCTCAGTAGTAGTTGCCCACGAGCGAGGCGGCCTCGATCAGCAGGAGCAGCAGGAACATCCGCACCAGGCTCTGCAACTCGCTGCTGGCTTTCGAGCGCGTACGCGGTGGCGCATAGAGCGCCGAGGCTATCGGCAGCAAGGACACGGCCAGGCTGAAGAAGAAGACCTTGAGCGCGAGGATCATGGTCACTGCGGGGCTGAAGATTCGGCCGACGGTGCGGGTGTAGCGCTCGAAACCTCCGAACGTGAAACCATGGACCGCCAGGTAAGCCAGCACCAGCGTCAGCAAGCAGCTGACCACTGCCAGCAGCAGCACTGCGAGCATGCCTGCGAGCAGGCGTGGCAGCACTTCCTGCGCCAGCGGGTCGATGCCCTGGCGCGCCAACGCGTCGAGCTCGCCGCGCGATGTCATCGCCGCCAACTCGGCACCGTTGGGCAGCGTGGCGCGCAGTGCGGCAAACAGCGCTGCGGTCAGCGGAATCAGTTCGAGCACCAGCACCCGCACCACCATTTCCAGCGCGTATTGCGACAGGCCATAGCTCAGTGCGGTGACGACGACGATGCGGATCACGATCACGCTGATCAGCGCCGAGAGCACGCCAAACCAAGCCAGGATCGGTCCGGTGGCCAGGTAGAAGTGCTGCCGCAGCGCGCGGCGTCGGCCGGCACGATGGCTGCTCGGTGACAGCACCAGCACCAGCATCACCGCACCAAGGTGAATCAGCCGCCACCAGCTTGCGAGCCAGACCAGCGCCGTTTGGCCTATGCCACCCAAGTGCTGCAACCATGAAGCCATGATCCATGGTAGGGAGTGGTAGTCAGGTTCGGCTTGCGCTTTGTCTAGTCGGCTCTCAAGCAAATGTGGCTTCGCTACTTTGCTTGACCCCCACGGGGGCGGCCGGCATTGGCC
>CALQBT020000113.1 GCA_943328885.2 Bordetella parapertussis
CTGAACTCGATCTCGTCTTCGCGCGGCTGACCCGCCAGCATTGCTGGCATCATCGGCGGCCTCGATCAGCAAGGGTGGTGAACATGTTTGGCGTGGCGGACTATGGCGCTTTTGTGGTGGCGGTGATTGTGTTCCTGGCGATCCCCGGTCCGGGCAACCTGGCCTTGATCACCTCCACCGGCAAGGGGGGTGTGGTGGGCGGCCTGGCTGCCACGATGGGCGTGATCGCCGGCGACCAGGTCTTGATGTGGCTGGCGGTGGCCGGCGTGGCCGCGCTGCTGTCGACCTCGCCCTGGCTGTTCGCCGGCGTGCAGTGGCTGGGCGCAGCCTACCTGGCCTGGCTGGGCTGGCGCATGATCGTCGCCAAGCCTGGCGACGCCCCGGTGCTGCACATCCGCGCCGGTCAGTACTTCCGTCAAGCGATGATGATCACCTTGCTCAACCCCAAGGCGATCGTGTTCTACATGGCGTTCTTCCCGCTGTTCGTCGACCCGGCGCGGCACCAGGGTTTGAGCACTTTCGGCTTCATGGCTGGCACCATCGCTGCGCTGACTTTCCTGTACGGTGCGCTGGTGGTGGCGCTGACCCGGCACTTTGCCGACCGACTGCGCGCCAACCCGCGCGTGGTGCGCTGGCTCAACCGGGTTGCCGGTACGCTGTTGCTGGGTTTCGGGCTGCGGCTGGCGCTGTCGCGCTGAGCCTGACCTGATTGCAGGCCTCAGGTCAGAACAGCCGCAGATCAAGGGCTCGTTCGGCCAACCACACCGAGGCCAGCAGCGCGATCAGTGCCGAGCCGGCGCCGAACAAGCCCCAGCGGTAGAAGCGGCCGTGGCGAAGTGCGAAGGCCAGCGGCAGAAAGGCCGCGACGATCGCCAACTGGCCGGCTTCGACCCCGAGGTTGAAACCCACCAGCGCCAGCACCAGCGTGGACTGGGTCAGTCCCAGGTCGGCCAGCACGCTGGCAAAGCCGAAGCCGTGCACCAAGCCAAACGCGAAGGCCACGGCCCAGCGCCGGCCCTGGACCAGCGGCAGCAGGTTGTTCAGCGCGGCCAGCACCACCGATGCAGCGATCGCCGATTCGACCCAGCGCGAGGGCAGCGCCACCCAGCCCAGCGTGGCCAGGCTCAGCGTGATCGAATGCGCCAGCGTGAAGGCACTGACGATCTTGAGCACGTCGACAAACGCCTCGCGAAAGCTCGCCACCGCCCGCCAGCGCCGCGCCCGCCAGGCGCCCACCGCCGGCAACAGCAGCGACAGCAGGAACAAGATGTGGTCGTAGCCTATCCAGATGTGCCAGACGCCGTCGCGCGCATAGGCGACGAACTGGGCCCAGCGCCCCGGCGTCGCCAGGGCAAAGCTTTGCTGCGACGCTTCGGGCGAGAAGATGGCGCTGCGAGAGGCCGCAACAGTTTCAAGCCTCAGCAGACCACGGTGCTGCGGGTCGGTGTCGGCGAACAAGCGGTAGCCGATTCGCAGCACGGCCGGCGGCTGCGCGCAGGCGACGGTAAAACGCAGCACGGTATAGGCGCCGTCGCTGTGCTGGTCGACCAACTGCTCGCCGGCACTCAGCGTGCAAGCCTGGTCGTCGCCAGCCACTTGCAGCCGCGCCAGCGCGTAGGCAGCGATCTCGGGGTGGCTGGCGCGCAGTTCGCCCCAGGTGATCTCGCCGTTGTCGTCGGCGTCCAGGCCGATGGCGTGGTCGAGGTCACGCAGCGCGATGTCCCATTGGCCGTCGATCTTGCCGGGCTCGACCCGCAGCGTGAGGTAGCTGTCAGACGGCTTGTGGGCCCAGGCGGGCAGCGCAAACCCGGCGCCGACCAGCCAGACCAGGCTCAACCAGGCGACGGCACGACAGGCCCGGCGCATCATCGGGCGGCCTTGTGGGGTGCGGCGAGTTGGGCGGCGAGCTTGCGCAAGACCTGGCTCTCGATGCCTGACCCGGCCAGCCACAGGCGCACCGGCTCGGCTGCTGCCGGCTGGCCGGCAGCGATCGCTGCTTCCAGCAACACCCTGGCGTCGGCGGGTTCTCGCTGCACAGCGAAGTTGTCGCGCGCCAGCGCCAGCGCGCGCAGGGCCTGGCCGCGCTGTGTCAGCGCGAAGCGGGCCTCCTCTTTCTGGTGCAGGTTGTCACCGCGCAGGCTTGCGGCTGTAAATCGCGCGACCAGGTCAGCCTCCCAGTTGGCGCGATTTGGCGCGCCACTGGCCTGGGCGGCGAGGGCCAGCCGCAACAGCAACAGGTCGGAGCGCTCCTTGCCCTTGAGCAGGGCCAGCACTTCGGCAGGCCGCTGGCGGTCGAGCAGAAAATCGCTGTAAGCTGCCAGCAGGTAGCTGTCGGCCAGACCGAGCGCCAGCGCGCGCTTGAACGCGGCTTCGGCTGCGTCATGACGGCCCAGCCGCTCTTCGGTCTCGGCCAGCCGGGTCAGCGCCCAGAGTTGCTCGGCAGCGCCAGCCCGGGTCTCGCGCAGCAAGGCCGCGTTCAGCGCGCTGACTGCCGCCAAAGCATGGCCGGTGGCGGCATCGACCGATGCCCCACAGGCCACGGCGATCAGTGCGGAAGCCTGTGCAGCCGCCTGGGCGCAAGCCTCGCGGGCGTCGGTGTAACGCGCTTGGACCATCGCGATCGCTGCCAGCCACGACCAGGCCTCACCGTTGTCGGGTTGCTGGCGAACGGCAGACTGCAGGTCAGCGCGCGCTGCGTCGAACTGGTGATTGAACTGGCGCAACACGGCGCGCAGCACCAGTACCGGCACCGGCGGGTCGGCCTGCTGCCACCAGGGCGCCAGCGCGGCCTGGGCATAGCCGATGTAGCGTGGATCGCCCTCGGAACCGACCTCCTCGAAGTAACGCCTTGCCAGCCGCAGCGCCAGTGCCAGATCGAGGGGGTCTTGCGACAACTGTTGGCGCAGTCGCCGCATCGCCAGGATGCTCGGGTCCGCGGCGCGCTCGGGCAGTTTTTCCAGTACCTGCCGGTCCGAGTCCGGCAGATGGGGTAGTGCGGCGGCGACTACCGAAAGCGCCAGCATGGCGGCTAGAATCAGAATGCTACGGCGCAATTTGAGTCTCCACAGAAAGCCCGGTTCGAGCCCATGCAAGAGGCCAGGTTTCCTGGGCCTGTCAACCGAAGCGCATTCTGCGCGTTGACTGCTCAACGGTTTTGAAAATCTTGTGATGAGATTTTGAACTGGAGTTGAGTTGGTCGCACTGTTTTCAACCCACGGAGAGATTTCCATGAACAAGATCCTGTCATCGCTAGTGCTTGCTGCTTTCGCTGTTGTCGGTTTCAATGCCAACGCCGCATCCCACGCAGGTGCCGCACCGATGAAGGCCAGCGAGCCGGCTGCCAAGGCTCCGGCCAAGGCTCCGGCCAAGAAGGCCAGCGAAGCCAAGAAGTGATCGCCTGAGAAGCGGGGAGTACGCTCCCCGCCTCTGCGAGAAAGCAGGCCTGTAGTGCCTGTTTTTTTACGTCTGCGCCTTGCTCATCGTGACGGCGATCTCGTTGCAGCCACGGCTTGGCCCAGTTCGATCACCGCCAGCGCGTAATAAGCCGAGTGGTTGTAGCGGGTGAGCGCGTAGAAGTTTTGCGTGCCGGCGATATGGCTGGGCGCGGCGTCGCCGTTTTGCAGCTCCACCAGTGCTAGCAAACCATCGTGGCGGCTGGCCGGCTCGTCGAGCAAGGCGCCTGCCCCGGCCATCTGTGCCGGTGTGAAGCTGGGCACGATGTCGGGTTGCAGCAGCGCAGCGCGTTCGGCGCTGTCCGAGGGTGGCTTGACGCCATAGTGGCTGGGTCTGCCGCGCTGCCATCCATGCTCGGCCAGGTAATTCGCGATGCTGCCGATCACGTCGGGCGCGGCGTCCGAAGCTGTGGCGACCATGGTGATGCGGCCATCGGTGTCGAAATCGACCGCGTAGCGGTTGATGCTGCCAGGCATGAACTGACCCAGACCGATGGCGCCTGCGTAAGACCCCTTGACCTTGGTGGCGGGCAGCTTCTGCAACTGCGCCAGCTTCAGGAACTCGCCGAGCTCGCTGCGGAAGAACTCGCTGCGATCGCTGCGCCCCTTCGGAAAGTCCAGGCTCAGCGTCGCCAAGGCGTCGAGCACGCTGAAGTTGCCGGTGACGCGGCCGTAGAAGGTCTCGACGCCGATGATGCCCACGATCACCTCGGCCGGCACGCCCCAGCGTTGCTCGGCCGCGTTCAGCCAGGCTTCGTTGGTGCGCCAGAACGCAGCCCCTGTGTTGACCCGTTCGGGCTCGACGAAGCGAGCCCGGTAAGCGGCCCAGTTCTTGGCCACGCCGGTGGGCGGCGGCATCATCAGTTTTGCCACAACCGGCAGGTAATGGGCTTGAGCGAGTTGTGCCCGGACCCAGACCGGATCAAGTGCGTGGCGCTCGGCCAGCGCGTCGGCAAGCCGCATCGCGTCGGCGCGGTGGCCGTAGGTCTTGGCTTTGGCCGTGTGTCGGACGGCGTGGGCTGGCGCCGCGCCGGCGCTCGAGTGCTTCTTCGCTTGTGCGAACTCGGGCGGCGATAGGGCCACCAGGGCGAGCAGGCACAGCGCTGGGGCGGATCGCATGAATCTCATTATCCCGTCAGGGCTGGCGCGTGCTCACGCTTCGAAGCTTGCTGCAGAACCGAAGGACTGGCGTTTGCGCAGCATGGCCGATTCGCGCGCGACGACTTGCCACCAGCCACGTTCAGGCAGACGCCCGCCGTCGGTGGCGTAGCGTCTGCGGTCGAGCGCGTCCAGCGCCTGGGCCAGCGCTTCGCCGGGCTCGCCGTGGCCTTGCCTCACCAGCGCGGCCATGGTGCGCGGCGGATGGTGTGGCAGCACCGCCACGCCTGCGGCCCGCAGGCGTTGGCACAGCCGCCGGTGCAGCCGGGTCCAGGGCTCTTGGCGGTGGCGGTCATGCCAGGCCCAGAGCCCCAGGCCGAGCGCTGCGGCCGACAGCAGCAGCGCCAAAGCGCGTCCGAGGTCGGTGGCGTCGGGCTGCTGCACGCCCAGGGCTCTGAGCAGGCTGAGCTGGCGACGGCTCGAGTAAGCCATTGCCCCATGGTTCCAACGGCCTTCCACCAGTTCCCAGGCCCGACGCAACTGCAGCGCCAGCGCCGGGCTCACGGTGTTGATCGCGCCAACCAGCAGGCCAGGCCGCGACGGCAAGGGCTTGCTGGCGCGCACCCTCTCGGGCGCTACTGCGGCGGTCGGGTCGGCCCGCAGCCAGCCGCCGTCTGCAGTCCAGTACTCGGCCCAGGCATGGGCATGGCTTTGTCGAACCACGCGCCAGCCGTCGGCGTCTGGCGGCTCGGCACCCTGGTAGCCGGTGACCACCCGCGCGGGCACGCCCAGCGCGCGCATCAACACGACGAAGGCGGTGGCGAAATGCTCGCAAAAGCCGGATCGCCGGTCGAGCCAGAACTCGTCGATCGATTCCCGGCCGTAGGGTCCGGGTTGCAAGGTGTATTCGAAGTCGGCTTGCCCGATGTGGGCCATCAACGCCGCGGCCAGCGTTCGCGCATCGACCGCGCCAAGACGGTGGTGCAGCAGGCTTGCCCAGGCCAGCGTTCTCGGGTTGCGGTCTGGCGGCAGCGATCGCATCGCGTTGAGCGCGCCGGGATCGATCTTGCGGCCGTGCTCGAACTGGGTCCAGGCCTGGGCGCGCAGTTGCAGTCGCTCGTCGGCAGGCCGGTCCAGGTGCCACGTCAGGTCATGGCCCAGCCACGGTGCTCCCTGCGGCAGCTGCGGCGCGCTGCCGGGCCGGTCGGGCGTGGTTTCCAACAAGGGCAGCAGCGCCAGCTTGCCGGGCTCAATCATCATCTCGTAGCCCAGCGGCGCGCCCAGCGTGCGAAGGTCTATGCCGTGCTGGGTGGGGCGCGTGCCCGCCAAGACCGAGACCTGCCAGTCCAGCCCGTCGAAGCGCGACAACACCGGGCCGCGGAAATACAGTGCTTCGGGCGGCGGTGCGCCACGGTCGAAGCGCACCCGAAGAGCGATGCTGTCGTCGTTGGCCAGTTCGGCCACGTCGCCCATGCGCAGCGTGCTCGACAAGCCGGTCCGGCCCAGACCGTCGGCTGGCAGGCCCCAGAGCGGGCCGATGCGTGGAAACAGCAGGAACAGTGCAGCCATCAGCGGCAGCCCGAACAGCGCCGATCGTGCCGCCACCGCGCCGGCCTGCCACAGCGTGGGCTTGCCCACCGGCATGTTGGCCAGCACCAGCGCGGTCAGCAGGCCCCAGGTCGCGATCAGCATCGCCAGCGCGGTGAGCAGCGACTGCGAGTACAGGCAGTCGGTCAGCACCAGAAAGAAGCCCAGAAAAAATACCACCATGGCATCGCGCCGGGCGCGCAACTCCAGCGTCTTGAGTGCCATCAGCACCACCAGCAGGGTCACGCCCGCTTCTCGCCCCAGCAGCGTGCGCTCGCCCGATGCGGTCAGCGTGACGGCCAGCACCAGCACCGCGCTCACCGACCAGCGCCCGGGCAGCGCGCCGCCGCGCAAGGCCAGTTGTGCCCGCCACAGCAGCACTGCGGTGGTGAGCAGGCCGCACCACAGCGGCAGGTGGCCGAGATGGGGCATCACGGTCCAGCCGATCAGTGCCAGACAGAACAAGGTGTCGCGGGTGTCGCGTGGCCATTGGCGCCAGGCCAGCCACCGGGCGCGATGCGCCGTCCATTCGCCAGCCATCGGTCATTGCCCAGCGCGAAGCCCGGGCTGCCACAGCGCCAGCGCCTGCAGTGCGGCGCGGCACTGGGCCGGTCCGCTGGCTGGCGCCAGCGCCAGTCCAGGCAACTTCAGGCTGTAGGCCAGGCCCAGCTTGTCGGCCGCCAGGACCCAGGCCGTGAGCCGCGACAGTCTGGCCTCGATGGGCATTGCGCTGGCCATCGCGGCATCGAGCCGCAGGGCTTGGGCCACACTGGCGCGGGTGTCTCGGCTGACCAGGTCGCCCGATCGGGCGATCTTTTTCCAGGCCAGTTGGCGCATCGAATCGCCGCGGCGGTAGGCGCGTACGCCTTCGAACTCGCCCCCAGCGCCGCTGCGCGCGGGCTGTTCGCCGCGGTCACCGCAAGCCGGCATCGGCAGCGCTGGCGCCGCTTGCTCGGGCGTCGGGTAGACCAGCAGCTGTGCTGCCGGGCGCCACAAGGTCCAGGCCCGGAACAGGCCCAGTGGAAACCGGCTCTCGGCCCGCAGTGTTGGCATCTGCTGGCGGCCTCTGGCTGCCGGTGTGTACAGCAGTCTGGCGCTCGCGCTGCCCTGGGCCGGCAGGTCGCAAACCGTCAAGCCCTGGCGCTGGGCGCCGTGCAGGGTCAGGCCAATGGCATGGCGCGCGCTGCCGGGGTTGTCGAGCACGATGTCGATCGCCACAGCCTGGGTCGCAAACACCGGCGATGGCGGCTTGAGGTGCAACACCAGCCCGCGCAGGTTGGCGTGGGTCTGGTGCATGCTGACCAGCGCGGCGCCGACCAGCAAGAAACACAGCCCGTAACCCAGGTTGAGCTGGTAGTTGATCGACGCCAGCAGCATCAGCGCCAACGTCAGGCCAAAGCCCCAACCGGCCGCAGTGGGCAGGATGTAGAGATTGCGTTGACCCAGTGCCCA
>CALQBT020000114.1 GCA_943328885.2 Bordetella parapertussis
AACATGGTTTTCCCCGGAGTGGATGGCCGCATCGGTTGCAGCGCGATGGGCCCGATTTAAACATCCGCAGAGCCGCGCCAGCCAGGAACCCCGCCTTCAGTCCAGCGCTGCGGCCGCCACCTCGCGACGGGCCTTGGCGTCCAGCGCAGCCCTGGCGGTCGGCGACAGGTACCAGCCCAAGGGGTAGAGCACACCGTCGGCGCGCTGGGCCAGGCGCACCACGCAATCGGGGTGGGCTGGGTCGAAACGCGCGCAATCGCGCGCCAGCAAGGCCTCGGCGCGGCGACCGTTGGCGCCGCTGCCACCGGCATTGAGCAGGGTCAGCAGCGGGCCGATCGCGTCGGCATACAGGCGCAGCTGGCCGGCCTCGACCGGGGCCCCGGGTTGGTAAGGTGCATGGTCAGCGGACCCGAGGCCCCAGGACTGGCGCAGGCAGGCCAGCCGGGTGTCGCCATGGCAATCGACGGCGACGCCGTTCTGGATCACGATCACGGTCGGGCGCAGGCTGCGCAACCAAACCAGCTTGTCCTGGCACGCCGCGCCCACGGTATGGTCGCATCGCTGGCGCGCGACATAAGCCCGCAGCGCAGCCAGCGCGTCGACCACGGTCTGGGTGCCGGAGTTGTCGAAATAGCCGCCGTCGGCCAGGTGCCCGGCGCGGCCGTCGGCTGATCTCAGCAGGCCGATCGCGTTGACGAAAGGAAAGCGCGCCGCGTTGTGCGCCGCAGTGGACAGCGGCAGATCCAGCGCAGCGCCCTGCCCGGCTGCGAAGCTGAGGGGGTCGCGCGCTCCGGCAAACACTGCCGGAGCGCCGGCATCGACTGGCGCAACAAGCGGCCAACCAGCTTGCACGCTCGATGCGATGGTCCGCTCACCCGACTCGACCCAGGTGCTGTTGAGGAACAAACGCGGCAGGTGCGCGCCAGCTTGCGCCGCCGATTGGGCCGACCGCGCCAGACCCAATGCCAGCGCCGGCACGGCCTGCTCCAGCGCCTGCTCGAACCACAGGCCGCGCGACAGAAAACCGCAGCCTGCTTGGACACAGGGGCCGCGCCCGCCGTCCTGCAAGACGCTCGGCAGCGTGGTTGGCAGCAGGCGCGCGAGCGCGTCCTCGAACAACCAAGCCCCCAGCAGCGGCGTCAGCAGATCGGTGCGGCCGAAGCCGTCGACACAGGCTGCGCCGGCCAGCCTGGGCTGCAGGGTGCAAGCCAGGTAGACCGCCTCGCCGACCGCGCCGCCCGACACGCCCGAGAGCATGAAGCTGCGCTGGTCGAATCCGGGCACTTGCTCGCGCAACACCATCAGCGTGCGCGCGGTCCAGTAGGCCGCGCGAATGCCACCACCTTCTGAAGCGACAAAAAACACGCGCTGGCCTGGCGCCCGAAACCGCGGATCGACCCAGATCGCGTCAAGCCATTGCGCGATCGCGTCGTCGACCGTGGCGCGCGGCTCGGGTGCCTGGGCTGGCGCGCCGACGGCCGTGATGCGGTCGACCGCCCCCAGCACCACAGTGCCAGCCAGCAGCAAGCCACCGAACACCGCGCTCCAGTGGACGCCGCGTCCCCTGACCTGCATCGCCGATCTTCGAACCAGCAAGACAGCCGCCAGCACGATGCAGGCCAGCAGCAACGCGCTGCCGATCACCTGAGCCAGCACCGGCGGCAGTTGGGCATCGGCGGTCGGGGTCACCAGGCGCACCAGATGGTTGTCGGTCAGCCCGGCCCATCCCGCGACACCCACCAGCGCGACGAGCAGCAGCAACCAGGGCCTGGCCTCGCGCTGCTCCTTCATCGACAGCCAGCCGAACAAGCCCAGCCAGCCGACCAGCGAGAAAACCACCACCGGGTAGGCGAAAGGCACGCCGGGCTGCTGCAGCGCGACCGCGCTGCGCAGCGCCACGGCCAGCGCCAACGCGATCAACGGCAGGCTGACCGGGCCTGGCCCGCCAGCCCAGGCCAGGCTGTACTTGGTCGAGCTGACCGCCGCCACCCAGTTCGGCAACATGCTGGGATCGTCGTAATAGTCCGGCGACGCGGTGCTGGCCGAGACCCGCTCGCGCCCCCACAGGAACAGCAGGCCGCCCAGCACGCAGGCCAAACCGAAGACCAACAACACCAGCGGCGATGCGACTCTAGCCTCGTGCAAGCGCATGCCAGCCCAGACCGCGTCGCGCGCAGCCCATGCAGCCATCAGCGCTGCCGCCAGCAAGGGCCCGACACCGAGCAGCCGAGCCATGGCCTGCGACGCGCTGCTCAGCGCCTGCTCGACCGTCGGCGACAAGGGATCACGGCCCGGCCCCGGCATGCGGCACGCCAACCGGGCCCACAGCCAACAAGAAAACGACATCGCCCAGACCGCCAGCACCGACAGCGCCAGCGCCGACCATGCCCACAGCGCCTGCGGCCAGACGAACAAACCGTCGGCCACGCCAACCATCACGTCGCGGCACTGGTCCGACACCAGTGTCATGCCCACCAACAACAGCTGCGCGGTCAGCACATAGCGGGTGCGCCAGACGATGTCGGCCAGGCCGCGGCGCAACATCGCATGTCCGGCGCCTCGGCCCTGGCTGGCGAAGATCCAGACCAAGCCAAGTGCGAGAAATATCAGCGCCAGCAGCCCGGCAAGCCCGAGCTTGGCCAGGTGGCTGGCAGCGCCGACCGACAACGCAAAGTCCCGGCTGCCCTCGACCGCTGAGAGCAACAGCAAGCCGGCGATCGCCAGCACCACAGCCCGGGTCAGCCCACGCAACATGCCCGGTGCTGCCGCCCATTGCCCACTCAGTTGCTGCAAGCGCCAGATCACCGCACGGCCTTCGGTGCCGCGCTGCCACAGCCGCCAACCCAGCAGCGGCGCCGCCAACGCGCTGGGCCAAACCAGCCAGAGCGGCATCCCAGTCAAGCCGAGCTTGACCAGACCCGAGGTGTTTTCGACCACGTCCACCGCCATCAGCAGCAGCGTGGCCACAGCGATCAACAGCGCTGCCTGGTGCGCATGGCGCCAATCTCGGCGCTCAGAGCCTAGCGCGATCCTTCGCGCGACCTCGAGCAGGAGCACACCGTAAAGCGGCACTAAAAAGACCGTGTCGAGGACGAAGTACAACCAGGCCGCCAAGCGCAGCGTCGCGCGCATCGGTCCCCAGTCGATCAGCACCAGGTTTGCCCAAGCTTCAGCCACCGAGCACATCAGCGCCCCGTCAGACCGGCCATGGCCGAGAAAGTCCTCGACGCCCAGGCCGCCAGGCAGGCCCAGCACGATATGCAACACCAGCAACGCCAATATCGCGAGCGCCAGCACCAACAGCATACGGCCCAGCCTGGGGGGCGGAACGCCAGCGATAGCATCGTCAGCGGGCAATTCCTGCAGTCTTGGTCGATCCATGGGCATTTCTCCATTGCGATCTAAACCATAGGGGTCAGCAAGTCCCCCGCCTTGACATCGAGCAATTCGAGCCCGGCGCTGGCCCTGGACCGATGGGAAAGTGCCCGCAAGCATTGCCCGCAAGTGCTGCCCACAGGAGCAGCGCTACATCAGTCCAGCCCGAGGTGAATGCGTCGCACCACCGCGCCCCATTTCTTCGAGTCGGCCGCCAGCCAGGCTGCGGCCTGCGTCGGCGTGCTGCCGACCACGGACTGGTCGCTGGTCTTGAGCTTTTCGGCCACATCGGGCGACTTCAGCGCGTCGACAAACACCTGCCTGAAGCGGTTGACGATGGCCTCAGGCGTGCCGCGCGGCGCAAACATCGCCAGCGTGAAATTGGCTTCATAACCAGCCACACCGGCCTCCGCCACCGTCGGCACATCGGGCAATGTCGGCACGCGCACACTGCCCGAGACGGCCAGCGCCACCAGCTTGCCGCTGCGCACATGCGGCAGCACGGTGGGGCCGGCCAGCAAGCCACAGGGCACCTGGTTGCCCAGCACATCCTGGGTCGCAGGCGCCGGACCTTTGTAAGGCACATGGCCCATCTCGAACCCTGCCATCGATTGCAGCAGTTCCATCGACAAATGTCCTGGCACTCCGGCACCGCCTGAGGCATAGCTCAACGGGCCGGCCTTGGCCTTGGCCACCAACTCGCCCAAGGTCTTGACCCCCAGCGCCGGGTTGCACACCAGGGTCTGGCTGAACTGGGTGCCGATGCTCACCGGCATCAAGTCCTCGACCTTGAACGGCATCTGCTTGTAGACATGCGGGTTGACCGTCACCAAGGTGTCGGTGCCCCACAGCCAGGTGTAGCCATCGGCTGCGGCGCGCGCCACCTCGCCAGCCCCCAGGTTGCCGCCGGCGCCGGGCTTGTGGTCGATCACCAAGGTCTGCTTGAGCGCGGCCTGCATCTTCTCGGCCGCCAAGCGCATCACGATGTCGCTCGGGCCGCCAGGCGGAAAAGGCAGCACGACGCGGATTGGCTTGTCGGGCCACGCGGCCTGGCCGATCGCCGCAGGTGCGGCCAGCAAGGCGGTCGCGGCCAGCGCGGCCAGCGCGGCCGACAGCACGAGGCGGATCACCGAGAAGCGGTTCATGGCAGTCTGGGAAGACGCTCAGGCGCTCAGACGCTGCGCCGCAGCGCGTCGAAGAACAACTCGGACTGCAGCCGATCACTCAGCGTCTGCTCGCACACCCGCGCCGCCAGGTCAGCGGCCACCGGCAACAGCGGCCGACCGGTCGACATCGCCAGCACCTGCAGCCCGCAGGCGCGCTCTAGGTAGTACAGATCGTCGTAAGCATGGTCGATGCGCTCGCCGCAGACGACCACGCCGTGGTTGGCCAGGAACACCACATCGGCGCCCTGCATAGACCGCGCGATGCGCTCGCCCTCGGATGGGTCGAGCGCCAGCCCGTTGTAATGGCCATCGACGGCGACGCGGCCGTGAAATCGCATCGCGTTCTGCGACAGACAGGTGTCAAGCCCGCGGTCTGCCGTCAGCGTCAGCGCCGTGGCTTGCGGCATGTGGGTGTGCAGCACGCAGGCCTTGCCGGCGATGCGATGGATCGCAGCGTGGATGTGCATCGCGGTCGGCTCGACCGGGTGGCGCCCGGCCAGCGGCTGGCCTTGGCCGTCGACCATCACGATGTCGTCGCCACCGACTTCGCGCCACAGCAGGCCGCGCGGGTTGAGCAAGAAACGGCCCGAGCCGTCGGGCAACTCGACGCTGAAGTGGTTGCACACGCCCTCGGACAAGCCATGCAGTGCCGCCGCGCGCAGCGCGACCGCCAGATCAGCGCGCAGGCGGGCGATCGGCGCTGAATTGAAATCGTCTTCGTGGGTGCGTGAGGGATTCACTTGAGCAGACTCCTGGTGTGGGTTCGAACCTGTCAACAGCGCGCAGGCGGATCGAAATGGGGTAACAGGGATTTCGCCGCTTCGATGCGCAGTCGCAGGTCAACGGCGTCATTGTTCATGACATCGAGCAAGAAGCTTGTCGGATCCTGCCACGGGCCTGTTTGGGACAGGCGGGCGTTCATCGGACCCACACCGGCGACGGCCCCAGCGCCAAGGTCGGAAGCCGGCTCGGCGGCGATTGCCGACATGGTCGCAGGTTCGAGCCGCTCAATCGCCAGCAAAAAATCGGCGTGTTGAATGCTGTCCAGCCGCGACAGCAAGCTGCATTGGCCGTCGGGGTTCGGAGGGGTATCGAGCCAAGGCTCATCGGCGAACACCGGTGCGAGCTCAGGCGCGACGAAAGCCGACCAATGCCCGCTGTGGGTCTGCAAAGCTGGCACCATCCGGGCATGCAGCGCTTGCCGCGGCGACGAAGCATCGAACATCGGCATCAGGCCGACGCGCTGCGGCTTGATGTCGCCGAGGTAGCGCAAGCGCAAGGATTCGAGAAACACCGTGGCTTGCGCAACCGGCTCGGGCTGGGCCAGCGAGAACCAAAGCTGATAGCCGTGCTCACCCGACACCGCGATGGCGGGCGCGGGAAGTTCCAGGTCGACCTGAACGCCGCGCCAGACCTTGGCCAGCACCTCCCAGTCGGCGGGCCTGGCGATTTCCAGCACCATCGCACGCACCTGTCCACAGGCGTCGATCAGGCTCGATGCTTCAGCCGCGATGTCCTGGCCTGCGTCTGCCGGCTGCCCATACAGGCGATGCAATGCCAATTGCAGTTTGTTCATGTCGGGACCGAGGATACGACGCTTTGACAGCAGAGGTCCACGGCAGTCGGCCGGATCGACACCGACACGACAATGGCGCGATGCCCGCCAACGCCGAACACCGGACGATTGCTGCTGACCAGCATCAGGTGCCCAAGCCCTTCCGCGCTTTCGCGGTTCGCAGCGACGAACCCGAACATGCTGCGCAAGCACGCGCGCCCTACGGCCGCGTGCACGTCGTGCGAACCGGGTTTCTCGATGCTGGCTCGCTCGCCAGACTCGCGGCCGAAGGCCATTCGCGCGTTCAGATCGCGGCGTTCTCCGACATCGACTATGCCGCGACGACGCTGGCGGACCTGGCCGCGACCGCACCCGGCGTCGCAGATCTGGTGGGGAGCATTGCCAGCGCGTTGCAGTTGACCGGCGTCCTGGGCGAAGACCTCGCAAGCTACCGACGCAGTGTCGCGACCCGGATCGACTACCTTGCGGCTTGCGGCGCGGGCTTTCACAACGATGTCAGTCGCCATTGGTCGCGTTGCCTGTTCTGGGTTCTGGCGCTCGAGCTCGCCGATGTCGAATTCGTGATGCCGCATGCCGGTGTGCGCATCGCGCTGACACCCGGCGATCTGCTCGTCTTCGACCAGACGATGGCGCACGGCCTGTGTCGACCCTCCGACGGCGGGCAGGCGGTGGCGACGTCTTTCGAGGCCGGCGACCACCGCCATCAGATCTTCCTGACCGGTGAGCTGCTGCTCACGGACGCTCAGTGGGCAGCCCTCGGCGCGCCCTGGCTGCCCGTGGAGGCGCAAGAACGCCTCGGCGCGCTCGACCTGATGGTGGCCGAGTTTGACGATCGCAGCGGCGCGATCAAGCGACCGAATGCGCTGCGCGACAGCATGAAGCGCAGCACTTGCCACGTCGACGAGACCACTGGCTGAGCGCCGACCGGCCAGCTACCGGATCGCCAGCTCGATGTCGCGCAGCAATTCGTCACCTTCGCGAGCGATCTCGTTTTCCAGCAGCGCGCCGCAACCCGGACAGTGAAACTGCCTGAATACCGGCCGCACGTCGAGGTAGCGCTGGTAATCGCCCACATGCGGATTGGCCTTGCGGATGTCGTTGTCGCGGCGCTGCGCGTGGTCTTTGTAGTTGTCGGTGACCGGACCGAGATCGGCCGCGCACTTGCTGCAGCAGCAGTGCAGGCCGTCGGCCTCGCGCCGCAAATCCAGGTTGTCGGTGAGCTGGCGCACGAGCTTGCCGGTGAGCAAGCGCACGGCGCCCTGGCTGCGCCGAGCCTCGCGCAGCGAAGCGCGCAGACTGATCGTTGCCGCGAGGTCTAGCTGTTCGTCCGCCGTGATCACCACACCGTAGATCGCCCGGGCCGCAGCCACCGACACCGCGCGGTTCTCGATCACGTCCTTGGCCACGCGTTCGGGGTCGCGCTCGGTCGGGTCGCCAAAACCGCCGGCGGCAGTCCAGATCACCG
>CALQBT020000115.1 GCA_943328885.2 Bordetella parapertussis
AGCAGCGCACCGCGGATCGAGCCGATGCCGCCGATCACGACGACGACAAAGCAGATGATCAGCACCTGGTTGCCCATGCCAGGGTAGACCGACGACACGGGTGCTGCGACCATGCCGGCGAGCACTGCCAGACCCAGGCCTGCGGCGAACACCACGCGGTACAGAAATTTGATGTCGACGCCCAGCGACTGCACCATCTCTCGGTTGCTGCTGCCGGCGCGGATCATCATGCCCAGCCGGGTGCGGGTCAGCACGAGGTACATGCCCAGTGCCAGCGCCAGGCAAACGCCTGAGATGAACAGCCGGTAGACCGGGTAAGTCATCATCTCGCCGAGCGCGATCGTGCCAGCCAGCAAGGGCGGCGGCGCCACGCCGTGCACGTTGTCGCCGACCGTCAAGCTGCGCAACTCCTCGAACACCAGGATCAGGCCGTAGGTCATCAACACCTGTTGCAGGTGCTCGCGCTCGTAGAGAAAGCTGAAAAAAGCCCACTCCAGCCCATAGCCCAGCAGCACCGCCAGCACCAGGCCCACCCCCAGTGTCGCGAAGAAGCCGCCGCCCAAGGTCGATCCGACGACTGGCGCCAGCGCGAAGGCCATGTAGGCGCCGATCATGTAGAAGCTGCCGTGCGCCAGATTGATCACGCCCATGATGCCGAAGATCAGCGTCAGCCCCGAAGCCACCAGAAACAGCAGCAGCCCGTACTGCAGCGAGTTCAGGCATTGGATCAGGAAGGTGGAAAAGTCCATCAGTCTGTTCGGCGTTGGCAAATCGGCGGATGTGACGCAGCTGCCGTCGCGAGCGGTTCGAGGTCGGGTCGAGCAGTACAGCCGTACACCCGTACGGCGCGCAGCGTAGGCCCGAAATCGGACCGCGCAGCAGGCGGATGCGTTACATCCTGCAGCCGCGCGCCGGGTCGGCGAGGCCCTTGCTCGCCACACCGACCAGCTTGTTCTCCTTGCCCACGACCTGGCGCAGGTAGATGTCTTGCACCGGGTTGTGCGCCTTGGACAGGCTGAACGGGCCGCGCGGGCTGTCGATCTTGGTTTTCTGCAGCGCGGCGGCGAACTCGGCCTTCTTGCTGACATCGCCCTTGACGGCGTTCAGCCCGATCGCCAGCATCTGCGCCGCGTCATAGCCTTGCACCGCGTAGACGTCGGGCTGCAGCTTGTAAGCTTTGGCGTAGGCCAGCCGGAAGGCCTTGTCTCGCGGCGTCTCCAGGCTGTCGGCGTAGTGCAGCGTCGTGAACAGACCGTCAGCCGCGTCGCCCTGGGCCTCGAGCGTGCCGTCGGTGATGAAGCCTGCGCCGTACAGCGGAATGCTCTTTTTCAGTCCAGCGCCGGCGTAGTCCTTGACGAACTTGACCGCGCCGCCGCCGGCAAAAAAGGTGTAGACCGCATCGGGCTTGGTCGCGGCGATCTCGGTCAGCAAGGCCTGGAACTCGACGTTCGGGAAGGGCAGGCTGAGTTCTTTGACGACCGCGCCGCCGCCTTTTTCAAAGGCCTCCTTGAAGCCTTTGACAGATTCGTCGCCCGCAGCGTATTTCCAGGTGATCGTGACGACCTTCTTGTGGCCTTTCTTGGCCACCACCTCGCCCATCGCATAGCCTGGCTGCCAGTTGCTGAAGCTAGAGCGAAAGATGTTGGGCGCGCACATTGCGCCGGTCACCGCATCAGCGCCGGCGTTGGGCACGATCAGCAGCGTGCCGCTGTCCTTGGCCACCTTGGCCATCGCCATCGCAACCCCCGAGTGCACCGTGCCGACCAGCACGTCGACGGCGTCGCGCTTGACCAGTTTGTTGACGTTGTCGGTGGCCTTGCTCGGATCGCTCTCGTCGTCGACCTTGAAGAATTCGACCTCGCGACCGGCGATCTTGCCGCCGGTCTCAGCGATCTGCAGCCGAAAGCCGTTCTCGATCGCGTTGCCCAGTGCGGCGAAGGTGCCGGTGTAAGGCAGCATCAGCCCGACCTTGAGCTTGGGCGCGGCCTGCGTGTAGGCGGCGAATGGTGCGGCCATGGCGGCCAGCGCCACGGCGGTGGCAGCGAGTTGGCGTCGAGTCAAGGTCATCGTGGGTCTCCTGAATGTCGTTGGATGAAATCGGTGCAAGCTTTGATCAGCGCTGCGGGCTGGTCGCGATGGGGTGAGTGGCCGCAGTCGGCCAGAACCAGCGATTCTGACCCCTTCACGCGGCGAGCAATCCGATCGATCTGCTCGAGGCTGCCGTATTCGTCGTTCAAACCCTGCACCGCCAGCAGCGGGCAGGCGATAGCGCTGATCTCAGCTTCGATGTTCCAGTCGCAGAAGTCGGGGTCGAGCCAGATGTCGTTCCAGCCCCGAAATGCTGAATCAGGGTCGGCGTGGTGGCGCGCCAGCTTGCTGCGCAGGTCGGTCTCGAGGTAGGCCTGGCGGGCCTGGGCGATGCTCGCCAGCGTGAGATCCTCGACCATCACATGGGGTGCCAGCACGATCGCGCCGGCGGCCTGGTTTGGCCAGTGCGCCGCGTGCAGCAGCGCGATCGAGCCGCCGTCGCTGTGGCCGAACAGCCAGGGCTTGCCGGCATGCACGCCCAGCGCGGCCAGCAGCGTGGGCAGCACCTGCTGGGCCTGCCGGTGCATGAAGTCTGGGCCCAAGGGGCTGGTGCGTGCGCCAGACCTGCCGTAACCGGGCCTCGAGTAGACCAGGCCGCGGCAGGCCGCCGCTTCGCAAAGCCGCTGCGGAAAGTCGCGCCACATCGACAGCGACCCCAGGCCTTCGTGCAGGAACACGATCAGCGGGTGCTTGCCATCGTCCGAACCGACCCAGGCATGCTCGATGCGCACCGACTGGCCGTCGCACTCGATGTCGACGAACTCGACCGTCACTGCAGGGACTGCTCTTTCTCGCGCAGCTTGAAACGCTGGATCTTGCCGGTGGCGGTCTTGGGCAGGTCGTCGAGGAACTCGATCTGGCGCGGGTACTTGTAGGGCGCCAACCTGTCCTTGACGAAGGCCTTGAGCTCGTCTTCGCTGACCTGCGCGCCTGGCTTGCACACCACGAAGGCCTTGGTGCGGGTCAGCCCGTTCGCGTCGGCCACGCCGATCACCGCCGCCTCGAGCACCGCCGGGTGCTGCGCCAGCATCGATTCGACCTCGAAGGGCGACACGTAGATGCCGCTGACTTTGAGCATGTCGTCGCTGCGCCCGGCGTAGGTGTAGCTGCCGTCGGCATTGCGCAGGTATTTGTCGCCGCTCTTGGTCCAATGTCCCTGGAAGGTCTCGCGCGACTTGTCGCGGTTGCCCCAGTACATCAGCGCCGCGCTCGGGCCCTGGATGTAGAGGTCACCGGTGTCGGTCGAGCCGTCCGGATGCTCGGCCAGCGGCGCACCGTCGTCGCCGCGCAACTCGACCTGGTAGCCTGGCACCGGCCAGCCGGTGCTGCCATAGCGCAGCCGGCTGGGGCTGTTGGACAGAAAGATGTGCAGCATCTCGGTCGAGCCGATGCCGTCGATGATCTCGACGCCGAAATGGGCCGAGAAGCGCTGCCCCAGGTCGGCTGGCAGCGCCTCGCCGGCCGACGAGCACAGCCGCAGCGCCACCGCGTCGCGCGCCGGCAGCGCGGCTGAGGCGAGCATGCCGGCATAGCCCGTGGGCGCGCCGAAGAACAGCGTCGGCCGCTGCCCGCCAGCGCTGCGCTGTCCAGGGGTGTCAGCGACCCAGCGTTTGAAGACGGCCTCGGGCGTTGGCCGTTCGGCCATCAGCACGGTGGTCGCCCCGACGCTGAGCGGAAAACTCAGGCTGTTGCCCAGGCCGTAGGCGAAGAACAGTTTGGCGGCTGAGAAGCAGATGTCGCGCTCGGTCAAGCCCAGCAGCGGCGTGCCGTAGAGCTCGGCGGTCCAGTAAGGGTTGGCCTGGCTGTGCAGCGCGCCCTTGGGCCGGCCGGTCGAGCCCGAGGAGTAGAGCCAGAAGCCTGGGTCGTCGGGACCGGTGCCTGCGGGCAGCGCAAGTGGCGGCTGGGCGCTGATGAAGTCCTCGAAGTCGACTTCATCGGGCGGCAAGCCCTGGGTCGGCCTAGACACGACGATGGTCTTGACCTCGTGCGGGCCTTGCGCCAGCGCGGCCTGCAAGGTGGGCAGCAGCGCGGCCGACACCAGCACGGCCTGGGCTCGGCTGTGGGCCAGCATGTAGGCGTAGTCGTCCACGGTGAGCAAGGTGTTGATGGCTACCGGGACGATGCCGGCGTAGAGCGCCCCCAGAAAGCTCACCGGCCAGTCGCTGCAGTCGTGCATCAGCAACAGCACCCGTTCCTCGCGCCTCACCCCTGCGTTCAGCAGCGCCGCGGCCAGACAGCGGATCCGCTGTGCCAACTCGCCATAGCGCAGCAAGCCTGCGTCGTCGATGTACGCAATCTTGTCGGGGCGGCTGGCGTTGCGCTCGATCAGGTGCTGGGCGAAGTTGAAGCGCTCGCCCGGGGCGGGCACGCAAGACGGGGCCATGGGCAGTCTCCGGGTGGCGGGTCGGTCGCGGTCGCGACGCCCGCAGGGCATGGGGTCGGCCGGCGCCTCAGCGCCCGACTGGGCTGGCCTGACGCGCCGGCTTGCGGCTTTCGAAAATATGAAGTATTGTGCAATCGATCGAACAGTAGCGTTGCGCCCATACGATGTCAAGCAACATAATGCATTCCCCAGGGTATTCACCAGCTTTGGCGCCGGTGCCGGTGCCGGTGCCGGTGCCGTCCCCGTCCCCGCCCGCGCAGAGCCAGGCGCTGGCCGAGCCCAAAAATCCCTCGCTGCTGGCCTTGGGCGATCGGGTGCGTCGGCTTCGCGCCAGCCGCGGCATGACCCGCAAGGCCGTGGCGCTGGCGGCCGATGTGTCGGAGCGTCACCTGGCCAACCTCGAATACGGCATCGGCAACGCGTCCTTCCTGGTCTTGCAGCAGGTGGCTGCCGCGCTGCATTGCAGTCTGGCCGAACTTGTCGGCGATGTCAGCACTTCGACGCCCGAGTGGCTGCTGATCCGCGAGTTGCTGACGCCTTGCGACGAAGCCGTGTTGCGCCGCGTGCGGATCGCCCTCGGCGGCTTGCTGGGCAAGGGGGGTGGCAGCGCCGTGGGGCCGCGCAGCCCGCGCATCGCTTTGATCGGCCTGCGTGGTGCGGGCAAGTCCACGCTCGGCCAGCGACTGGCCGACGACCTGGGCTTTGCGTTCGTCGAACTCAGCCGCGAGATTGAGAAGTTTGCCGGCTGCAGCATCGGCGAGATCCAGAGCCTGTACGGCCAGAACGCTTACCGCCGCTACGAGCGGCGGGCACTGGAAGAAGCGATCCAGATCCACCCCGAAGCGGTGATCGCGACACCGGGCGGCATGGTGTCGGACGCCGCCACCTTCAGCCTGCTGCTCGCGCATTGCACCACGCTGTGGTTGCAAGCCGACCCGCAAGACCACATGCAGCGCGTCACCGCGCAGGGCGACTTGCGGCCGATGGCGGCGAGCACCGAAGCGATGGAGGACTTGCGCCAGATCCTGGCCGGGCGCGCCGATTTCTACTCCCAAGCCGATTTCAGGCTCGACACCAGCGCCGCGCCGCTAGAGCCCACCTTCCAGGCACTGCGCACGCTGGTGCGCGAGGCCTTGCAATTGCCGACCTGAGCTCATCGTCGAAAACAGGCAATAAAGTGCTCATTTTGCCGAGCAATAGGTCGACGCCCCGGGTGGTTTCAGGCTTGACGCGCGTCAAATTGTGCACTATGCTTCGTCAATTGCATCGCAAAACAAGCAATATGTTGCATTGCAACACCACGGAGATTGGGCCATGAGCATCACCAGCCGCGTCGAGTACCAGACCGACCCCTCGCAGTACAAGCACTGGAAGCTGCGCTTGGACGGCCCCATCGCCACGCTGCTGGCCGACTTCGACGAGAACGCCGGTCTGCGGCCGGGCTACAAGCTCAAGCTCAACAGCTACGACCTGGGCGTCGACATCGAGTTGAGCGACGCGATCAACCGGATCCGCTTCGAGCACCCGGAGGTGGGCTGCGTGGTGCTGACCAGCGCCCGCGACAAGGTGTTCTGCTCGGGCGCCAACATCTTCATGCTCGGCGTGTCGACCCATTCTTGGAAGGTGAATTTCTGCAAGTTCACCAACGAGACGCGCAATGGGCTCGAAGACGCCAGCCGGCACAGCGGGCTGAAGTTTCTGGCCGCCGTCAACGGCGCCTGTGCTGGCGGCGGCTACGAGCTGGCGCTGGCCTGCGACGAGATCATCCTGGTCGACGACCGCTCGAGCGCGGTCAGCCTGCCCGAGGTGCCGCTGCTCGGTGTGCTGCCCGGCACGGGTGGCCTGACCCGGGTCACCGACAAGCGCCGGGTGCGCCACGACCTCGCCGATCTGTTCTGCACCAGCGTCGAGGGGGTGCGTGGCCAGAAGGCCAAGGATTGGCGGCTGGTCGACGACATCGCCAAGCCGGCGGTGTTTGCTGCGCAGGTGCAGCAGCGCGCGCTGGCCTTGGCTTCGCAGAGCGATCGGCCAGCCGATGGACGTGGCGTCGCGCTGAGCCGGATCGCCTGCGAGATCGAGACCGACGCACTGCGCTACGCACATGTCACGGTCGAAATCGACCGGGCCAAGCGGGTCGCGAGCTGGACCATCAAGGGTCCGGGCCCGGCGCAGCCGCAAGACATCGCTGCGATCGAGGCTGCAGGCGCCGCCTGGTACCCGCTGGCGATGGCGCGCGATCTCGACGACGCAATCCTGCAGATGCGCACCAACGAACTCGAGATCGGCACCTGGCTGATCAAGACCGAGGGCGAGCTTGCTGCGGTGCTGGCCCTGGACGCCACGCTGCTGGCGCATCAGGACCATTGGCTGGTGCGCGAGACCATGGGCTTGCTGCGCCGCACGTTCAGCCGGCTCGACCTGAGCTCGCGCAGCCTGTTTGCGCTGATCGAGCCGGGATCTTGTTTTGCCGGCAGCTTGCTCGAGTTGGCGCTGGCCTGCGACCGCAGCTACCAGCTGATGCTGCCTGATGACGCCGAGCGAACGCCCAAGATCGCGGTCAGCGAAGCCAACTTCAGCCTCTACCCGATGGTCACCGGCCAGAGCCGGCTGGGCCGCCGCTTCTACGACGAAGCGCCCGCGTTGGCGGCCTTGCGCGCACGACTTGGCCAGCCTCTCGACGCCGACGCGGCGTTCAAGCTGGGACTGGTCACCAGCAATCCTGACGACATCGACTGGACTGACGAATTGCGCATCGCGGTCGAGGAGCGGGTGGCGATGTCGCCAGATGCGCTGACCGGCCTCGAAGCCAACCTGCGATTCAATGGTCCCGAGAACATGTTCACCCGCGTCTTCGGCCGCCTGACGGCCTGGCAGAACTGGATCTTCCAGCGCCCGAATGCGGTCGGTGAAAAAGGCGCGCTCAAGGTCTACGGCAAGGGCGACAAGGCCCAGTTCGACTGGCAGCGAGTCTAGAAATCACCAGGAAAGTTGTGCGGCGCGAGTCCGGGTGGCGCGCCGCAACCGCAAGCCATCCACCGAAGCCAACAGCAACGGAAGACCGATATGTCAGCGATCAACTACAGCGAGAAGATCCCCAACAACGTCAAC
>CALQBT020000116.1 GCA_943328885.2 Bordetella parapertussis
CTCGCAACACTCGCAACACTCGCCGCGCTGGCCGGACTGAGCGGACCGGCAAGCGCCGACAACATCGCCGCACCCCGACTCGCGGCCTACACACAGGAATGCACCGCCTGCCACCTGGCCTACCCGCCAGGCTTGCTGCCGGCGGCCTCCTGGCAAGGCCTGATGACCCATCTGCCCAAGCACTTCGGCGTCGATGCCTCGCTAGACCCCGCGACGCAGAAGTCGCTGGCGGCCTGGCTGGTGGCCAACGCAGGCAGCTACAAGAAGGTGGCACGCGAGGCTTCACCGCCGCCACAAGACCGCATCAGCCAATCGGCCTGGTTCGTCCGCGAGCACCGCGAGCTCAGCAGCGCGGTGTGGAAGCGCCCGGCGGTCGGCAGCGCTGCCCGATGCGCGGCCTGCCATAGCGGCGCCGAGGCAGGCCGTTTCAGCGAGCAAGAAGTCAAGGTGCCGCAATGAAGTCGCCCCTGACCCCACCGCCCGCCGCCGGGCCGCCCTCTATCCTGGTCTGGGACCTGCCGGTGCGGATGTTCCATTGGCTGACAGTGCTCAGCTTTGCCGGCGCCTGGCTGACGGCCGAGAGCGAACGCTGGCGTCTGCTGCATGTCACGCTGGGCTACACCCTGGCCGGGCTGCTGGTGTTCCGTGTGCTGTGGGGCCTGATCGGCACCCGCCACGCCCGGTTCACAGACTTCGTGCGCGGCCCCGGCGCGGTGCGCCTCTACCTGGCCGCGCTGCTGCGCGGCCAACCCGAGCACGCTGTGGGCCACAACCCGGCCGGCGCGCTGGCCATCCTGGCCTTGCTGGCGCTGGGCGCTGCCAGCGCCGTCTCGGGCTGGGCGGTCTACCACCAGCTGGGCGGAGACTGGCTGGAAGAAGCGCATGAGCTCGCCGCCAGCCTGATGCTGGCCGTGGTCGGCGTGCACATTCTGGGTGTCTTGGTGGCGAGCCGCCTGCATCGCGAGAACCTGGCGGCCTCGATGATCACCGGCCGCAAGCGCGGCGGGCCGGAACAAGGCATACGCAGCGCTTGGCGCAGCGTGGCCGCACTGATGCTGGTCGCGGTGCTGGGTTTCTGGTGGCTGCAATGGCAAGCGGCGCCTGATGCGACGGCTTCGGCCAGTGCTGGCGCCGGCCCGGTGGTCGAGCTTCACCCGACCCGACAGGCCCACCGGGTCAGCCGCCACAGCGGCGACGGCAGCGACGACGGCAGCGACGGCGACTGATCCGCCCCAGCCAGACCGCCCCCCCACTCGGCCTACCATCACCGCATGCGCATCCTGCTCGCTGAAGACGACACCCTGCTGGGCGACGGCCTGCGCGCCGGCCTGCGCCAGTCCGGCTTCCAAGTCGACTGGGTGCGCGACGGCGCCGCCGCCGAGCGCGAGTTGCGCGCCCAGCCCTATGCCGCGGCGGTGCTCGACCTGGGCCTGCCGCTGATGGACGGCCTGGACGTGCTGGCCAGCATCCGGCGCGCCGGCGTGACCCTGCCGGTGCTGGTGCTGACCGCCCGCGACACGGTGCCCGACCGCATCCGCGGGCTCGACCGCGGCGCCGACGACTATGTCGTCAAGCCGGTCGATCTGGACGAACTGGCGGCCCGCCTGCGCGCGCTGGTGCGGCGCGCCCACGGTCTGCCGCAAGATATGTTGCAAGCCCAAGGCGTGACCTTGGATGTGGCGGGCCGCTCGGTCAGCCGCGACGGCCAGGCCGTGGCGCTGTCGACGCGCGAGTTCGACCTGCTGCATGCGCTGATGCTCAGCGCCGGCCGGGTGCTGTCGCGCGAGCAACTCGAACAGCAGCTCTACGCCTGGGGCCAGGAGGTCGAGAGCAACGCGGTCGAGGTGCATGTCCACCACTTGCGCAAGAAGCTGGGCGCTGAGCTGATCCAGACCATGCGCGGCGTCGGCTACCTGCTGCCGCGCGACAGCCGATGAGAGGGCTGCCGCGATCGCTGCAAGGCCGGTTGCTGCTTGGCCTGCTGGGTGCGGTGCTGCTGGTGTGGGGAGCCGCCGCGCTGGCCACTTGGCGCGATGCACGTCATGAGCTCGATGAACTGCTGGACAGCCACCTGGCCCAGGCCGCCGCGCTGCTGGTGGCCAGGCAGTCGGGCGAGATCGACGACGAGCACGACATCGATTCGCCACAACTGCACCGCTATGCGCCCAAGGTCGCGTTCCAGGTCTGGCACGCCGGCCGACTGGCGCTGCGCTCGTCGAACGCGCCAGCCGCACCGATGCTGACCCCGTTGGCACTGCAGGCGCTCGTCCCGCTCGATCACGCGGAACGCGAGGATCGCGACCGGAAGGACCATGCCAGTCCAACGCCAGGCTTGCGCACCGGCCTGGCGACGGTGCAGATCGCCGGCACAGCCTGGCGGGTGTTTGCGGCCCAGGGTGCCGAGCGCGACATCCAGGTCTTTGTCGGCGAGCAGATCAGCTCACGGGCGTCCATCCTATGGGCAGTGTTGCGCGGCACGCTGTGGCCGATGGCGCTGGCCTTGCCACTGCTGGCGCTGGCGGTCTGGTGGGCGGTGCGCCAAGCCACCCAGCCACTGCGTGCCTTGAGCCATGCGCTGGCGCAGCGCGACCCCCGGGCGCTGGAGCCGGTGGCGATCGTCGACCCGCCGGCCGAGATGGCACCGCTGCTGACAGCGCTGAACCGCTTGTTCGAGCGCATCACCGAGCGTGCCGAAGCTGAGCGCCGCTTCACCGCCGATGCGGCGCACGAGTTGCGCACGCCGATCGCCGCGATCCGCGCCCAGGCCCAGGTCGCGTTGGCCGAGACCGACAACACAGCGCGCATCCACGCTTTGCGCGCCACGCTGGCCGGCTGCGACCGCGCCACCCGGCTGGTGGCGCAGTTGCTGACACTGTCGCGGCTGGAGGCCGGCGCCGCGCCGATCCCTGCGGTGGTCGACCTGGCCGCGCTGGCCCGCCGGGTCGCGGGCGAACTGGCACCTTCGGCCATCGCACGGCACCAGACCCTGGGGCTGGACGCCACCACAGCCTGCCCGGTGCGCGGCGACGAGACCTTGCTGGCGGTGCTGCTGCGCAACCTGATCGACAACGCATTGCGCTACAGCGCCGACGGAGCGCAGGTGAGCATCGTCGTCCAGCCCGCGGGCAAACAGGTGCTGCTGCAGGTCGACGACAGCGGCCCCGGCATGACCGAGGCCGACCGCCAACGCCTGGGCGAGCGCTTCTTCCGAGTGCTGGGCAGCAGCCAGGGCGGCAGCGGACTGGGCTGGTCTATCGTTCGCCGCATCGCCGAGGCCCATGGCGCGACCATAGCGCTGACGAGGTCCGCCGCGCTCGGCGGGTTGGCAGTGCGGCTTCTCTGGCCCGGGATGGCGGAGGCTGGAAGCTCTCAGCCCTGACGCTGGCCCATCAGGCTGCTGCGCGGCCACCCAGCAGGGCTCGCGCAGCCTGGTCTTCAGAACCTTGCCCGCACCCGACATGGGCCAGGCCGCCAGGAAGTCCACGCTGCGCGGGGACTTCCTGGCGGCCGATCATCGGGTCATCGCGCCATACACAAGGTTCTGCAATTGCTCGCGATAAAGCTTGCGGATCTCGCCAGGCGCCACCGTGCCGGCCACCACCACCAGTTTCTCGGCGGGGTCGGCAAAGAAGATCGTGCCGTAGGCACCATTCCAGCTGAATTCGCCGACTCGTCCCGGCACGGCGGCAACGCCTGGTCGGGTTCGCACAGCGACTCCCAAACCGAAGCCATAGCCTTCCCGATGCGGTTCCGTCAGCGCGATCGTGTTGATCATGCTGCCGGTCAGATGGTCCGAGGTCATCAAGGCCACGACCTGCGGGCTGAGGATGCGCTGGCCCTCGAACAGGCCGCCGTCATGGAGCATCTGTCCGAAACGCAGGTAGTCGGACACCGTCCCCAGCGCGGCCGCGCCACCCCAGTCATGCGAAGTCTGCTGCTCGGCCACGGGCACCGCCTGGGGCTTGCCATCGACAGGACTGACCGAAAAGGGCCGCGCCGCGCGCGCCTTGCGCTCCTCGGTCAACTCGAAACCGGTCTGGCTCATGCCCAGGGGCTTCCAGAGGATCTCAGAAAGATAGTCGCGCAGCCGTTTTCCGGTGACCTTCTCGATGACGAGTCCAAGAATGTCGGTGGAAAAGCCGTATTCAAAGGCTGTACCCGGCTGATGCGTCAGCGGCAAGGCGGTGATTCGCTCGATGAATGACTCCGCGCTGTCCGAGAACATCACCGCACTGGTCGCAGGCCACAGCGCGGCTGCCGGTCCGATGCCGCGTCCACCATAGGTCATGCCGGCGGTGTGGCGCAGCAGGTCGTGGATGAAGATCGGCCGCTCCTGCGCAAAAAGCGCCATACCGCCGTGGCCGTCATCCAGGCCCACCTTCATGCGTCCGAAGCCCGGGAAGTAGCTGTCCAGGCGGCTCTTCAGAGGCAGCCTGCCCTCCTGCATCAGCCGCAGCGCAGCCACGCTCACCATGATTTTGGTCATCGAGGCCAGGGCAAACACGGTATCGAGCTTCATCGGCTTGCCTGCCACCGGATCACTCAGACCATAGGCCTTGTGATGCAGCAGACGACCCTCGCGCGCAATCGCCAGCACCGCACCGGGCAGCCGCGATGCCAAGATTTCGCGATCAAAGAACGCGTCGATGACCGCCAGGCCACTGGTCGAAAAACCGAGCGATTCGGGTTCTGCGCTGGGTAGAGGAAAGGTGTTCATGCAGCGGACCTTTGTGTTCAATGAGGCGGCGAAGAAGAGGATAGTGTGTCGGCACTGACCGAATTTTGACCCCCTGTGGGTCAGTTTTCGGTCGGCGTCAAGAGCATAGCGACTCTGTTGGTTGGCATCTGCGCGGTCCGCAAAAAGCGGCCAGCCTAAGCCGGTCAGAAAATCACTTGCGCGCCCCCCTATCGTCCGCGATCGCGCTGAAATACCGTGCACGATCAGTCTGAAACGCCGTCCACGATGGGCTGAAATACTCACGCGATATTTTCCTGCCCCTCTGAGCGCGTATTTTCCGAGGAACAGGCAGGAAAGCCGCGTCCGGCGGACGTTTTCAGACTGCCCCCACGCATGGATTGCGGGGCTTGGTCGCCTCTGCGGGGTGCCCGGGCTAGGCCAAGCGTTCGAGGTAACTGTGAAAAACGCCGACATGCACGAAGGCCCGGTCGGCTGATTCCGGCCACAGCGTCTCGCTGCTAAAGCGCACGTCGCAGGTCGGTTCGTCGGCCGCCGCCACGCCGTGGGCGTGGGCATCCGGGAAGGGATACGCCGGTGACTGGCTGACGACGACGCCGCTTTTGCCGCGGATGTAGCCGGGCATGCGAATGTGGCCCGGAACATGGTCGACGCGTACGCGCACGCGGTCGCCGGGACTGAACGATGTTGGCCCAGTCACGTTGCTGCGCCCGGCTGCGGCAGGCAGCGCAAGCGGAAAGGTGCCTTGCGCGCGGCGCTCGAGTTCCTCGCGCGACACCAGACCTTTTTCCATCAACAGTGTCGCCAGGCTGGTGAGGGAGCGCTCGTAATAGGTCGCCGACATGTAGTGGCGCGGCTCCATGCGCTCGATGGCGTGGCGGTATTCGTCCATGTTGAAGACGCCCATCCTGACCGCCAGCGAGTACATGGCATTGACGCGTTTTTCCCAGGGCGCATGAAAGGCCTGCGTCTGCGGTGAATGGCGCACCGGGCCAAAGCCCTGCCTGCCGCCTAGGTCATGTGTGCCGTCCATGGTTTACCTTTCTTGCGGCCTTGGGCCTTGGGTTTAGGCCATATGCCTTAGACCTTAGAGGCGCGCGACGCCAATCATCGAATCCTGGCTTACGAGCTCCGCGAGCCTTTCCTCGGACCAGCCGATGCTCTGGGGCGGCTGCAGCGGCAGCACCATGTAGCGCGTGTCGGCGGTGGTGTCCCAGACACGGATCTCGACCTCTGGCGGCAGGGCGAGCCCCATTTCCCTGAGGACGGTGCGCGATTCGCGCACCGCGCGCGCGCGGTACTCGAGGTCCTTGTACCAGTCCGGTGGCAGGCCGATGATCGTGAAGGCAGTGCACGAGCAAAGCGTGCAGCAGATGACGTTGTGCACCGTTGCGGTGTTTTCCAGCGTCACCAGATGACGGTGGTGGGGCGGCATGGACAGCCCCAGTTCACTGACCGCCTCGCGGCCGTTGGCGAACAGCCTCTGCTTGAAGGCCGCATCGGTCCACGCTCTGGCCACCACGCGCGCACCGTTGCGCGGCACCCATTGCTCTTCCACCAGATGATTGGCCTGCTCGATGAACTCGGCCGGCTTCATGCCGCGCTCTTCCAGCACGGACTGGATGGCGTCGACGCGGCGCTCCACTGGCGCGGTAGTCCCCGGCGCGTGATGATGTTCGGCCATGATGTTCCCCCATGGCCCGCATACTATCCGACCCAGGCGGGACTGATATTCAAACGGAAGTCGCCGCAAGCGGCAGGGAATTTACTCGCAGTGATTCAAGTGTGGCCACGGGCCTCGGCCGCCGTGCCTGGATCAGCAGCGCGTTTGCCGCGCATCTCCGCGCCTCCCGGTGCGGGCCGCCGGCCTACCATTTGCCTGCCGCGCCGCGTCCTGCCTGCGGCCAACCCACGGAGGCAAGATGCTTTCAAGACTGATCTACGCAAGCGAAGCGACCGAAGCGCTGAACCCCGAAAAGGTGGCGACGCTGCTCACCCAGGCCCGCAGCCACAACGAGCGGCGCGACATCACCGGCATGTTGATCTTCAACAGCCGTTGTTTCCTGCAGGTGCTCGAGGGCGACCGCGAGCCTCTGAACGACTTGTACGGCCGCCTGACGCACGACACGCGCCACCGCCGCCTGCTGCTGCTGGGTTTCGAGACGATCGGCGAGCGCCTGTTTCCAGGCTGGAGCATGGGTTTCGCGGCGGCAGATGCCTCGCAGCGCACCGAGTACCTGCGCTTCGGCGCCACCAGCCAGTTCGACCCCTACCGCATGACCGGCCCGGCCGCGCTCGGGCTGCTGACGACCTGGGGCCGCGCGGCCACGTCGGCCGAGCGCGCCAAGGGGCAAGCGACCTTGCAGCCAGTCGCGGCAGCCGGCTGATCAGCGCTCGCGTTCGATCGAACAGGCACGGCATTCGGCTTTCGGCCCAGTGCTGCCGGTCGTAGCGCAAAGCCCGGGGTCACCCATTCCCGCATTCCCGTTAGGTTTGATGGGCGGTAGAACACGCTCCAGAATCAAGCGGGCAGCTTGCACGTCTACGGCTTTGGCGGCCGTCACCAGTCTGGCCAAAATCTCTGGCGCATCGCTCATGATGGATTTGCGCAGCTTGGTGATTTCAGACTGACCCGGTGGCCTGCCACTGGGGTCGCCTGTCTGGCCTGGGCGCGCTCAGTCCGCGGCGATCAGCAGCGCCGCGATGCTCGCGCAGATGCCTGCGGGCACGCCGTAACGTTTCAGCAAGGAGGCGCGGTCACCGGCAACGACCTGCACGGGAATGTTGGCGATTTCCATCAATTGAGTGGTCAGCGAGCGGTGGAACAGGCGCGCGAGCAAGGGCATGCGCGTGCTGCCCA
>CALQBT020000117.1 GCA_943328885.2 Bordetella parapertussis
GGCATCGAAGCCTCGGACATGCAGTTGATGCCCGACCCCAACACCGCCAATATCGACCCCTTCTTCGAAGAGCCGACGCTGATCCTGACCTGCGACGGGGTCGACCCGGCCGACGGCAAGCCTTACGAGCGTGACCCACGCTCGCTGGCCAAGCGCGCCGAAGCCTACATGAAGAGCACCGGCCTGGGCGACGCTGCCTACTTCGGTCCCGAGCCCGAATTCTTCGTCTTCGACAGCGTTCGTTGGGGCAACGACATGTCGGGCAGCTTCTACAAGATCGAAGCTGAAGAGGCCGCCTGGAACACCGGCAAGGAATACGAGCACGGCAACAACGGCTTCCGCCCTAGCGTCAAAGGCGGCTACTTCCCGGTGCCGCCGGTCGACTCGGGCCAGGACCTGCGCTCCGAGATGTGCCTGATTTTGGAGTCGCTCGGCATCCCGGTCGAGGGGCACCACCACGAGGTGGCCAACGCCGGCCAGATGGAGATCGGCACCAAGTTCAGCACGCTGGTCCAGCGCGCCGACTGGGTGCAGTTGCAGAAGTACGTGATCCACAACGTGGCCCATGCCTACGGCAAGACCGCCACCTTCATGCCCAAGCCCATCGTCGGCGACAACGGCAGCGGCATGCATGTGCACCAGTCGGTGTTCAAGGACGGCAAGAACCTGTTTGCCGGTGACGGCTATGCCGGCCTGTCGGACTTCGCGCTGTACTACATCGGCGGCATCATCAAGCACGCCCGCGCGCTGAACGCGATCACCAACCCAGGCACCAACAGCTACAAGCGTCTGGTGCCAGGTTTCGAAGCGCCGGTCAAGCTGGCCTACTCGGCCAAGAACCGCTCGGCCTCGATCCGTATCCCCTACGTGGCAAACCCCAAGGGTCGCCGCGTCGAGGCGCGCTTCCCCGATCCGCTGATGAACCCTTACCTGGGTTTCGCGGCGCTGCTGATGGCCGGTCTGGACGGCGTGGAAAACAAGATCCACCCGGGCGAAGCCGCCACCAAGGACCTGTACCACTTGCCGCCCGAAGAAGACGCGAAGATCCCGACCGTCTGCGCCAGCCTCGAGCAAGCGCTCGAGTACCTGGACAAAGGCCGGGCCTTCCTGACCAAGGGGGGAGTGTTCACCGACTCCTACCTCGACGCCTACATCGAGTTGAAGATGCAGGAAGTCACGCGCTTTCGCATGGCCACACACCCGGTCGAATTCGACATGTACTACACGCTGTAAGCTGCGCTGGCCTTGGGCTGGCATGCTTTCCAAGGGCGGCGCAAGCCGCCTTTTTCAATGAGCGATCGTCGTTGTGGCAAGCACCGGCCCTCGACGACAATCCCCGTGCCATGCGCCTTCTCTGGGGGCCGCCAGTCGCCAATCCGATGAAGACGACCACAAGACTCTCCTGGATGACCTGTGTGCTGATGCTGAGCGCCGGCGCGCCGGCCCTTGCCAGCGCTCAGGCCGTGTTTCGATGCCCGGGCAAGGCCGGTGGTGGCGACGAGTTCACCAACCTGATCAGCGAGGAACAAGCGCGCGATCGCGGCTGCCGAAAGATAGAAGGTGCGCCGGTCACGGTGATCCAGACCAGCCGGCCACGCCCCGCGGCTGCCAGTTCACCGGCGTCGGCCGCGCGGCCAGGCGACTCGCGAATCGACCTCAATGCCCAGCGCCAGCGCGATGCCGGCGCCCGACAAATCCTCGAGACCGAGCTCAGCCGCGAAGCCGACAAGCTGGCAGCGCTGCGACGCGACTACAACGACGGCGAGCCCGAGCGACGCGGCAACGAACGCAACTACCAGAGCTACCTCGACCGGGTGGCGCAGATGAAGGCAGCGATCGGCCGCAGCGAGGCCGACATTGCCGCGATCAAGCGCGAACTCGCCAAGATCCAGCCCTGAGGTCCTGCAGCATGAGCCTCAGACCTGAACCCCGGCCCGAGCGCGGCAGCGAGCCCTCACGCTACGAGCTGTTCGACCTGCTCGCGACCATGGTCGCGGTGGTGCAGCCCGACGGCAAGCTGCTGTTCGTCAACGCCCGCTTCGAGGACGTCGCGAGCCTGTCGCGCCGCACACTGATGCGCGGAAGCCTGTTCGACTGGTTCGTCGACAGCGGCCCACTGCGTGAGACCCTGGCCGCGGTGAGCCGCAACGAGATCGCCACCGGACGCTTCGACGGCACGCTCAAGCGCGCCCCGGTTGCCGCCCATGAGGCGCTGGCCGTGCAGGTGATCGTCACCCAAATCGACCACCGAACCGACCAGGTGCTGGTCGAGATGCTCGAGATCGAACAACAGACCCGGCAGGACCGCGAAGAACGTGCGCTGGGACAGGTTCAGGCCAACAAGGAGCTGATCCGCAACCTCGCGCATGAGATCAAGAACCCGCTGGGCGGCATTCGCGGCGCGGCTCAGTTGCTGGAGATGGAGATCGGCCATCCACCTGAGCACCCCAAGGACGGCGCCCTCCCCTGGGACGCCGTGGCCGAAGGCAACTTGGCGGCAGAGCGCCGCCGCGAGCTGACGGAGTACACCCAGGTGATCATCCGCGAGGCCGACCGGCTGCAAGCCTTGGTCGACCGCTTGCTCGCGCCACACCGCAAGCCCCATGTGGTCAGCGAACTCAACATCCACGAGGTCTGCGAGCGGGTTCGCTCGCTGATCTTGGCCGAATTTCCGCGCCGGCTGACAGTGCAACGCGACTACGACACCTCGATCCCAAACTTTCGAGGAGACCGCGAGCAGCTGATCCAGGCTGTTCTCAACATCGCCCACAACGCCACCCATGCGCTGGGCGCTCGAATCGCCGACGGCGACGCACGCCTGGTGCTGCGCACCCGCGTCGCGCGTCAGGTCACGATCGGCAAGCAGCGATTCAAGCTGGCACTGGAATTGCATATAGAAGACAACGGACCCGGTGTTCCAGAGGACATCCGAGACCGTATCTTCTATCCGCTGGTATCGGGACGGGAGGGTGGCTCGGGGCTGGGCTTGACCTTGGCGCAGACTTTCGTGCAGCAACACAGCGGCATGATCGAGTGCGACAGCGTCCCGGGTCGGACCGTTTTTCGCATCGTGATCCCGCTGCCTTGATGTCGCAGCTTGCCCTTACCGAGAGACAGGCCGCCGCCGTATGAAACCCATCTGGATCGTTGACGACGACCAATCGATCCGCTTCGTGCTCGAAAAAGCGCTGGCGCGCGAGCAGTTCGCCACCCGCAGCTTCTCCAACCCGCGCGACGTGCTCGCCGCACTCGACGACGACGAGCCACAAGTGCTGGTCAGCGACATCCGCATGCCGGGCGGCTCGGGCATAGACCTGCTGGCCAAGGTCAAGGCACGACTGCCGGGCCTGCCGGTGATCATCATGACGGCTTACTCTGACCTCGACAGTGCGGTCTCGGCCTTCCAGGGCGGCGCTTTCGAATACCTGCCCAAGCCCTTCGACCTGACGCGTGCGGTCGAGTTGATACGCCGGGCCATGGAAGAGAGCCTGCGCGAGGAGGTCCACGATATCGGTAGCGCCGAGATGCCCGAAATGCTGGGTCAGGCGCCTGCGATGCAGGACGTGTTCAGGGCCATCGGGCGCCTGAGCCAAAGCAACGTCACGGTGCTGATCACCGGCGAGTCGGGCTCGGGCAAGGAGTTGGTGGCGCGTGCGCTGCACAAGCACAGCCCGCGCGGCGACGCCGGCAGCAACGGCCCCTTCATTGCGATCAACACCGCCGCGATCCCGAAAGACCTGCTCGAGAGCGAGTTGTTCGGCCACGAGCGAGGCGCTTTCACCGGTGCCCAGACCACCCGGCGCGGCCGCTTCGAACAAGCCGATGGCGGCACCTTGTTTCTCGACGAAATCGGCGACATGCCTTTCGACCTGCAGACGCGACTGCTGCGTGTCCTCTCAGACGGCCAGTTCTACCGCGTCGGCGGCCATCAGCCGCTCAAATCAAATGTCAGAGTGATTGCCGCCACTCACCAGAATCTCGAGCAGCGAGTGCGCGAAGGCGCTTTCCGTGAGGACTTGTTCCACCGCCTCAACGTGATCCGGCTGCGCCTGCCGGCGCTGCGCGAGCGGCGCGAGGACATTGCACAGCTGACCCGATTCTTCCTTGCCAAGAGCGCCAAGGAGCTCGGCGTGGAGGCCAAGCGCATCACCGAATCGGCGCTGGCCAGGCTGATGGCTTTCGACTTCCCCGGCAACGTGCGCCCGCTCGAGAACATCTGCCACTGGCTGACCGTGATGGCGCCGGCCCAGATGGTCGAACCCAAGGACTTGCCGCCCGAGCTGATGGGCGGCGACACCGGCTTGCAGCTCGCCGCTGGCAACACCCTGCCCGACCCAACGCTGGCTGCCGAGGCCGGCGTACCAGCACCCAGCCCGCTGCCGACCCCGGTCGGCGGCCCGCCCAGCGGCTGGTTGCTGGACTTGCAGCGCGAAGCACGCCAGTTGCTGGAATCGGGCAAGCCCGAGGTCTGGGACACATTGACCCGGCAGTTCGAAGGCCAGCTGATCCAAGCCGCACTGGAGGTCACGCGAGGGCGCCGCATCGAGGCGGCGCACAAGCTGGGCATAGGCCGCAACACCATCACCCGCAAGATCCAGGAGCTGGGGCTGGAGTGACCGGGGCGCGCTGACTGCGGCGCAAGGATCACCGACCAGCGTCTCGGCAAAAGCCGGGACAGGACCAGCGTTTCGGTCCAGCCGCCTGGCCAAGAGTCGGCCTGACGAGTGGGCAACTAAAAAGCGCGCCCAGACCCTACGTCCAGACCCAGCGTCCAGACCTGTCGCTCAGGCCTTGGACGCCAGCACCGAGGCGTTGATCATCGTGCGCAGCTCGCGCCGGATCGGGTACAGGCTGGACGGTCTGAACTGGGTCAGGAAGACGACGCAGACATCCTCGACCGGGTCGATCCAAAATGCAGTCGACGCGGCGCCGCCCCACCAGTATTCGCCCACCGAGCCCGCCAGGCCGGTGCGGGCGGGGTCGGTGGTCATCGCAAAACCCAGGCCGAAGCCCACGCCGCGGTAGGTCGCTTCGGAGAACATCGACACCGACAGATCGGCCAGGTCGCGCCCGCCCGGCAGGTGATTGGACCGCATCAGCGCCAGGGTCTTGGGCCCGAGCAGCCGCACCGCGTTGGGTCCGGTCCCCGACACACCGCCCAGGCGAAGTGCCTCGCAAAAACGCATGTAGTCGGCTGCCGTGCTGACAAGCCCGCCACCGCCCGAGGGCGCGGACGGCGGCTCACGAAAGCTCGGCCCCACGAGCTGAGGCGTGAGCCGGCCTTCGGGCGACTGGACATAGCACTGGGCGAATCGATCGGCCTTGTCATCGGGCACATGGAAGCCCGTGTCGACCATGCCCAGCGGCCCGAGGATTCGCTGCTGCAAAAAGTCTTGAAACGGCAAGCCCGAGATTTTGCCGACCAGGTAGCCCAGCACATCGGTGGCCACCGAGTAGTTCCAGGCGCTGCCCGGCGAGAACTCCAGCGGCACCTTGCCCAGCGCGGTGATGAAGTCGTCCAGCCCGCCGGTCCGCTCGGTCGGATCGAGGCGGCCTTTGCGGTAGGCTGAATCGACATTCGTGCGGTACTGGAAACCGTAGGTCAGGCCCGAGGTGTGCCGCAGCAGGTCGATCATGCGCATCGGCGAGTCGACCGGTCGGGTCTGGAAAGCGCCGGGCAGACCTGAGACGTAAACGCCCAGGTCACGCCATTCGGGGATGAACCGGGTGACCGGGTCGTCCAGCGCGACCAGGCCCTCCTCGACCAACATCATGAAAGCCACGCTGGTGATCGGCTTGGTCATCGAGTAGATGCGCACGATGCTGTCCTCGGTCATCGGCGCGCCAGTCTCGAGCGAGGCCTTGCCGAGCACGGACTGATGAACGACCTGCCCCTCGCGCGTGATCAACAACTGGGCACAAGGCATCTTGCCCGATGCGATGTACTTGTCGGCGACAAAGCGGTCAATGCGCGCCAGGCGCTGCGAGCACATGCCCAGGGATTCGGGTTTGACGGTCATTTGTGGGTTTGAAGGTTCAAGGCGGTGCGGCCGCGGATAGGCCTCACGGGCCAGACGCATCAATGCTCGGCGATTCACCGAGACGGCGTCGGTCACCCGGGCGACAAGCAATGCGCGCGCTTTGATCGCCTCGGCAGTGCTGCCAGGCGATGCCGTAGTCAAGCGCGCCTGCAGCCCGCGAAACGCAGAGACCGCGCGGGATTTCGCGCCGGACGGTTCAGCGCGAATGAGCCCCAACACTCGGTTTGGCGCCTGCCAGTCCGAAAATTCTTGCCGCAGCGCCAGCTCGCACGCTGACAGAGTCAGGCTTGCCGCGCGTCAGCGAGCGCGCCGCAGCAAGCGCCGCAGCGGCGGCAACAGCCCCATCAAACCTTGCGGGAAGAAACCCAAGATCACGATCAACACGGCGCCGAGAATGATCTTGTCGACATTGCCGCCGAGCGAGAAGAACTTCTCCTGCACCAGCACCATCGCGGTCGCAATCAAGGGCCCGAGCAGCTGGCGACGGCCGATCAACACGACGGCGGTCAGCATCAGGATCAGGAAGTAGTTCTCAAGCACGTCGGCGCTGACATAAGCGCGCTGGTATGCGTAGAGCCAGCCCGCCGCAGCGCTGATAGGCGCCGAAAACAAGAAGACCTGCAGCCGCACACGCGCCGGGTCTATGCCGCCCATCGTCGCCAGGCGCGGGTTCAGGTGGACCATGATCGCCGCCGCGCCGAGCAGCGAGTGTCGAAAACGATCGATCAGGTAGACCGTGGCCGCCAGCAATGCGAAGGCATAGGGCCAGAGCTCGCGGTCGTTGCGCGCGCTCAGCTGCAGCCCGCCAACCGACAGGTCGAGCAAGGGGATACCCCGGATGCCGTCTGAGCCGCCCAAGAAGGCCCAGTTTGACGCGACCGTGATCGCGACCACACCGACCGCGTAAGTGACCAGCGAGAACACGAACTCGCGCAGCCTCAGGGTCACCAGACCGATCGCCGCGGCGAACAACAGCGCGACCACGATAGTCGCCGCCAGCGTGGCCCAGGAGCCCAGGCCCGCGCGGGTCGACAGCCAGGCGGTGGTGTAGCTGCCAACGGCGAAGAACACCGGGTGCGCGAGGCTGACCTCGCCGAGGTCGGAGACGATCACGTCCAGCCCGTAGGCCATCACCGCGAAGATCGCGATCAGCACTGCAGCGCTATAGACCGCGCCGCTGCCACCCAGCAGCGTGGGCGCGGCCAGGACCAGCAGACCGAACAGCGGCAGCGCCAGGCGCTTGAGCCAGCGACGCTGCATCAGTGCACCCCCGAGGTCGATCCGGCGCCCAGGCCGCCGGGCCGCAGCACCAACACCGCAATCAGCACCAGAAAGCAAGCTGCCGTGGTGTAGGCCGGTGAAACCAGCGCGCCGAACAAGGCCGTGAACAGGCCCAGCGCGACGCCGGCGACATAGCTGCCGGTGACGCTGCCGATGCCGCCGAGCACGACGACGACAAAAGTCATGATGACCTCCTCGAAGCCC
>CALQBT020000118.1 GCA_943328885.2 Bordetella parapertussis
ACATCCTGCCGACGATCGTCGCCATGAGCAAGAGCGACCTGGCCTACGCCATCGAGGATCTGCTGGAAGCCGGCGCCGAGGGCGTCACGGCCACGGTGTTGAGCTCCAGCCACTTCACGGCGGCGCTGAAGGCCCGAGGCATGGATCGGGTCTACGGCAAGGCGGTCCATTCATTGTTGGGCAACCTGGGGTTCAAGCTGTTGTTGGATCGAAAGTGGTGGCGCGGCGACGCGCGCAAGATTTGGGTCAAGAGCGAGACGCCGATGACCTTGGACCGGGCCATCGAGATCTTGGACCAGGGGCCGGTTCATGTTGATTTTTTGCAATGATCAGGTGACGCCAGGCTTAATCAAAATGGGTCGTTTGATCGGGCCTGACAGTTCTGACAGTTCTGACAGTTAAAACGAGGTCGAAGCGGTTGCGGCGAGAACATTGCTCAGAAGCCAATCGTCAGGAACGGCAATCGTCAGGTCAATCGTCAGGTGCTTTTTTCATAGGTAAACCTGATGATTCTGACGATATGACAAGTTAAACGTGTTCTCGCACATGAGAAGCATAGGTTTAGATGCTAAGGGTAAACCCGTATATATGTTCCCATAGGCCAGCAGTGAAAAGAGCATCTGTCAGGTCATGCCGTCAGGTCGCTGGATCCGCGCCGTGCTAGAGCGCGACGTTGAGCGGCACCTGGTCAGGCGGGTCAAGGAGGCAGGCGGCCTGGCCCTGAAATGGATCAGCCCTGGAATGGCCGGGGTGCCGGATCGGATCTGCGTGATGCCCGGCGGGCGGATCGTGCTCGTGGAGCTCAAGCGGCCAGGCGGTGCGCTCAGGCCGGTCCAGGTTCGGGTGATTGGGATCCTTCAGCGCTTGGGCGCTGAGGTGGTTGTGTTGAACAGCAAGGAGCAGATCGATGCAGTTTTCACCTAGACCCTACCAACAGGTCGCCATCGACAGGATGCGCGACCACGAGGTGCACTACCTGGCCCTGCGCATGGGGCTGGGCAAGAGCGTCATCGCGCTGACGGCGGTGCAGGACATGCTGCGCAAGGACGGCGCAGGCCCAGCCCTCGTCGTGGCCCCCAAACGGGTCGCAGAGCTCGTCTGGGCCCAGGAGGCGGCCAAGTGGGACCACCTGGCAGGGTTGCGGGTGCAGAAGGCCCTGGGGACCGCCCAGCAACGGGCTGACGCGCTGCGCAAGCCGGCCGACGTGCACGTGATCAACCGGGAGTGCTTCCCGTGGCTCGTGCGGATGATCACCGAGGCCAGGCGGCCGTGGCCGTGGCCGATCGTGCTGCTCGATGAGAACGTCGGGTTCAGGGACCGGGGCAGCAAGGCCTGGCAGGCGGTCAAGCAGGTGCGGCACAGGATCGAGCGCCTGTACATGCTGTCGGGCACGCCAACGCCCAACGGCCTGCTGGACCTGTGGGCTCAGATCAGCATCCTGGACAAGGGCGCCCGGCTGGGCACCGGCATCACGCGCTACCGCGAGCGGTGGTTCGAGCCTGACCGGCGCAACGGCCACGTGGTCTACAGCTGGCGGCCCAAGCCCGGCGCCCAGGCCGAGATCGAGGCGGCGGTGGCCGACATCATGCTGAGCCTGGAAGGCCAGGCCGACCTGCCCGAGCGGATCGACAACATCGTGCCGGTGACCTTCGACCGCACCCGCTACCGCGAGCTGGAGCAGACCATGGTCTCCGGCGCCCTGATGGCCAGCAGCGCTGGAGTGCACCTGCGCTGTGCTTGATCCGCTGCCCTGCGCCTTAGAGCGAGCTGGGACCATCGAATGCGCCCATTCGTATCAGATTAATGGCTACGCAAAAGACACATAGTCGCGCCGCCGGCAGTTAGTCTGAAGGAGAAAATTATCCGTCACCAGCTTTCGATGTTCTCGCGGTGGCCCGATCACGAGATTAATTGTCCTCGGCGAGGGTGAGAACGAGTAAAATACGCAGATACGCCAACATTGAGAAAACGCAATGTACCTCTCGGTCGCGAATTCAACAGCTTTGTCGTGGTCTTATCGATCAGACCTCGAACGGAGTATTGACGGGCTTGGCGACGGCCGAGTAAAGGTTGAGCATGAATAAACGTCCAAGCCCTTGCCATTTGTGCGGCGCACGTCGATCACGGAAAACCTGTGGACTGCTTCCGCACCTGGGTCAATGTGGGCAACCGGATGAGAGCGTAATCGCGGAGGAAACTCATGCATTAATGTCAGCGCCGGCTGAAATAGGACGTAACCTCAATGACCCGCTGGCGGCTGCGCGTGCGGCCTTGGCGATGCTAAAACGATGCGGCGCACATGCCCGTAGCACCGGCCAGCCCTGCAAGCGCGTGCCGGTGAAGGGGCGCACCAGATGCCTGTTTCACGGCGGCAGGTCCACTGGGCCACGGCCGACAAGCGGCAAGCGCACCCTTTACGCGCGTCGGAATAAGCACTGGCTGCGTACGCTGTTGCGTGTGGTCGCGGCTAGCGAGCGCCCAATAGATCCCGTAGATCCGCCAGAACACTGCGGCGACCTTCGCGATGCCGTTGTCTGAGGACTCACGCCTTCGATTGGCAAGGCTTGGCCGAGATGGTTTTTCTGAGCTCAGAAAGAAAAGGTGCAGCTGCCACTCACCGAAATCCTCACGGATGCTGTTTTAAGCCTCCAGGAGCCACAATCTACAGTCGGACTATGGGTGGGTAGCCAAAACAACTTTAGGCTCCCTGCGGCCCGTTTATCGGCGCTGCGAGTGCTGGCCGAACGGCGGTTCGTCTGTCATGACCCGCAATCGTCCGGTCGGCCTGCGGCGGGCTCTCAGGGCTTGTTGAACTTCTTTACCGCCGCCCGGGTTCTTCTCTTGGAACTGCAGAAGAACTTGGCCCAGGTCGTCGAAATCCCCGGGGCGCTGTCTGGGGACGTCGTGGTCTGAAAATCGGCGAGACCGTTGATCTCATCAAGCAGTTCGTCGAACGCCTCACGGGGATCGAAGTCAGGGTTCTCTGTTTCTTCCGCTGCTCGATCTGACCACGCCGAGTTGAACTCTTCCCACAAAGGGCCATCGACAGCCTCTTGGAAGTTCACGTCAACCCGGACAAGAAGGTGGTCGCAGTCGTCGGTTGAGCTGCAGTAGGGGCACTCCGACTCCTCTTCCTCCTCCTCGTCCTCAGGGTCCTCGCCCTCCTCATAAACGTTTTCCCAGTTCGTTCGAACGAAGGACTCGGCATTTTCTTTACCGAGGAAATACCCAATCGGGTCGTACTCCATGGCCCAGACCCAGTAGATACCGTGGTACTCGTTTACACGAACTGGGTAATCGTCGTGCGGTTGCCGAATGAACCCCTTCCAGACTTGGTTGGCATCGTTTTGAATTGAATCAGTCAGGAGGTCATGTATTGACGCGCCGAGATCGCCAACGAGTTTTCCGGCCTTCATCATGGCAAGCGCCGCTGAGAAGTCCTTGGTTCCAACTGCGTCCTTCAATTCCGCCTGCACAGACCGACTCTTGGCAAGCACCTTGCATGCGGTGTCGAGATCGACGCAATCAGAGGAAATCTGTTTCATGTCTATTCCATTCGATTGATCACCAGTGGAAGGCGCCTTCGGTCGAAACGACCCATACAAGACGCCCGACTCAGTCTCATGCCAACGCCAACGTGGTTTTGTAAGCAATAGTTGTAACCTTTGGTTGCGAATGCGGTTCATTGCGAGCGCACGCAGGCGTCGCAGCGGTCGCCGGTTGATCATCTTCTGGCGCCATCAGGTCATCGTGCAGCGCGTGTAACTCGGCACCGATCCAGGCCAGCAGCACCACGACGGCGATGCGCCACACCCACTCGGCGATCAGCTTGGTCATGCTGCGGCTCCAGTCGCCGCAATGACACGCTGCACCGTCGACACACCGCAGCCGGCTGTCCTGGCGATCTTGCACACGCCCATGCCGGTCGATCGCAGCGCCGTGATCTTGGCCTCGACGGCCTCGGTGACTCTAGGTCTGCCGATCGGCAGGCCGCTGCGTGTGCCGCTCTCCCTGGCTCGCGTCATGCCAGCCAGCACGCGCTCCCGGATGATTCCGTGCTCGAACTCGGCGAACACGCCCATCATGGCGAACAAGGCCTTGCCCGCCGGCGTGGTCGTGTTCAGGCCTTGCTGATGGAGGTACAGGTCGATGCCGACTGCATGCATCTCTTGCAGCAGGCTGATCAAGTCGCCGAGCGAGCGACCGAGACGGTCGACCGACCAGGCCGCGACCATGTCGAACTGTCGCCGGGCGACACCTTTGAGCAGCGCATCGAGTTGCGGCCGATCCTTACGGCCTTTGTTGCCGCTGATGCCGTGGTCGACGAACTCGCCGACGATGACCCAGTTCATGCGCTGCGCGACATCACGCAGCTCGACCAGTTGGTTGTCGGTGGTCTGGCCCGTCGTGCTGACGCGAGCGTAAAGCGCGACGCGGACAGGCCGGTTGGACTTTCGGGGCGAAGGCATGAGTTGCTCCACATCGGGTGTGGACTTCATCTTGCCAGAGGTTCATACGAAAAACAATTGGTTTACGTATGATTGAAATGGCGCCTGTCGTCACCTATGACGATGAGGCCCTTTCTTCGCAGAGGGTTTCGGTATGCCCCTCCCTCGCACTTGAGGCAGTCTCGACCGCAAACCGCTAGCCCATGTCCGGCAAGCCCTCGATGCGTCCAGGCGCCAGCAGCAGTCCGCAGCGCGTGTAGGGGCGCGTGCCGCGTCTTGCCACCAGGAAAGGCGCCGCCTCGACGCCCAGCGCCTCTCTAAGTCGAGCGTTGAGCTTGGCATTCTTTTGGCGGAAGAACTCCTCGGCGATACCGCCGTCGCGTCGCAGTTGGGTTTCGAGCTGGATGTACCCCGCGTTCATCCTGCCGGCGATCTCGCCATACCAGTGCAGCAGGCGCGCCGGGACCAGGTCGGTGTGACGCACAAAACCCTGCTCGCCGCTGGCGGTGATCACCGCTTCGGCCAGCGTTGCATACCAGGCCAGCAATTGCGGCGGCAGGGGTGACAGCGCACCTGCCGCACGCACGCCACAGCCTGGCAGGTCAAAGACCAGGGTGGCTGGCGTCAGGCGCTGGGTGGCGGCCGATACCGTGGCGCTGAACGAGGCCGAGCCTTGAAGCAGCGCCTCCGGCAGTCCGCTGCGCAGGCGCACAAACGGAATGTCAGCAAGATCAATGCGCGCGTCTGCGGTGCTCACCGGCTGGTTGTCGCGCCCGAACAGCACCTTGGGCGTACGGGGCGGGAAAAAGAATTCGTGGTGTGTCTCGAAGGGCTCGCTGACCAGCACATGCGACAGTCGGTCCTGCTCGCGCCCGAACAGCGACAGCGCGTAACCCAGGTAGTAGCCCATTGATTTGCGGCCGCCGGCGATCGACAGATGCACGGCCGCCAGCGGGTCGGCGCACAGGCCTCGTACGAAGGTGGTGATAGCGTCGGCGGCCAGGGCGTTCTCGCCTGGCGTGCGGATGTCTTGCAGCGGGCCTCTGGCGGTGGAGATCGTATGGATGCAGGCATCGTCGAACTTCACCTGCCCGGTCAGGCCGTAGTCGGCACACAGGCTGTGAAATTGGCCGATGGCAGGGTCCAGCAGCGTCAGTCGTGCCCGGCGCGCACCCTCGGTGGTGGTGAGCAACTGGATCTCGGTGGGGACGAAGGCGGGGTTGCGCTGCTTGACCAGGGCATAGAGCGTTTCGGTCACGACCTGGGGCGTCAGCCCCACGGCCATCGCCAGCACGCGGCGGCCGAATTCGTGCGGTTCATGCGGCGCGCTCATGTCGAGGATGCTCCGCCCATCCAGCGCAGCAGCAACTGCTCAAGGTTGTTGATGCCACCGCCCACGACGGTTTGGATGCGCAGGTCATGGGCGCGCTGGCGGTCGCCGTCTTGGAGTTCGCGGTAGCTCACCAGCATGGCCTGGGTGTTGAGTCCACCCAGTGCGGTCAGCGCATCGAGCTTGTAGACAGCGTCAGCCGAGCTGTCGTGTTCGCCGAAGCTTCGGGTCTTGCACTCGACGATGTGGAGTCGGTTGTGCGCCAGAAACGCCAGATCAAGCTCGTTGCTCCCTGCATTGCCCTTCAGTCGGTTGTCCAGCGAGCGCACCTTCAGCCCCATGGCCAGATCCTGGATCGCGCCGGTGCGGGCTTTGATCCCCGCCAGCACGCCGTGAACATGGTGCTCAAGCCAGCCGCCGTTGCAGAAAAACCGAGCATCCTCGTTGGGGAATGACAGTCGACCACCACGTTCAGTGCAGGCGCCTGCGGCACTGAACTTCTGCAACAACGCGACGAAGCCTGGTTTGGCGGCGTCGGATTTCTCCAGCGCGATCTCTAGCCTTTGCTCCTGGTGGCAGCGCTGGGCGTACCAGTTCAGCGTGCCCAGCGCGGGCGCGAGGCTGCCCACCTGCATGGCAAGCTCGTCGGTCAGGCGCCTGAACGGCTCGCTGCGCGCGGGCGGCGGCGGGCGGTTGATGACCTGCCAGCCGTGTGCGTGCAGGTAGTCCTCTAGCTTCAGTCGGTTGACCAATGCACGCGCCGGGCGCTTGCCAGGCGTCAACCACATCACCTCATCACGGGCCTGGTGAACGTAGAACACGGGCCTGTCAGCGATGGCGAATGCCTGCTGCGCGGCCATCGCCATTGGTTTGGTACCGCCGGTGACGTTGAGCGCAACCGTCGATTCACTGTCCAACTTGTCGAGCCATGTCAGCAATTCGCCGACCAGCGCCTGCATGTCCCAGGGGTCTGAGACCTCTAGGGTCTGCACCGAAATGCCTCGAGGTTTGATCACCTCGGCAAGCCACCGGGCGCGCTCGCGCATCTCGGCCGATACCAGCATCACGACCTGGCGCGGAGCAAAGCTGGGGTCAAGCAGCGGCGTGAGGTTGGGCGTGGCCTGTTGAGAGATCAAGCAGACATGGATGTCAGCGCGTCCCTCGTCGGCTGGTTGTTGATTCATTCCGGCTCCATGGTTTTGACCGCGTAGCGCACGAAACGCGCACCCAGCGCTTGAAGATCTTCGGCCGAGAGTTCGCTGCCGCGCATTGCCGCACTCACCGGCACCTCGAGATGCCAGTACTCAGCGCCCGACGAACACACAAGCGCGGCCAGGTGGCAGGGCAGTGTGCCGTAGACGCGGTCGCCCCGGCTGACCGGCGAGCCCGACAGGTGCTGCAACTCGGCATCCCATTGAAGCCCCTGGCCGATGGCCCACTCGCGTGCGCCCGCGTGGCGGCTGACAAACCAGATCACGAAACCTTCCTGCCCAATTGCGAGCTACTTATTCTAGAAATCCCTTTGAATTCAGGGCGTGTGTTTATATGTTAACTACGACCAGGGGATGGCGGTCGAGGGGTCTCAATCCCTTTGAATTCAGGGCGCGTGTCTATATGCGATGCAAAACAAGATCCAGCAGATCGACGTGTCTCAATCCCTTCGAATTCAGGGCGTGTGTCTATATCTAATCATTATGGAGTGCGCCGAGTTGAGCACGTCTCAATCCCTTTGAAT
>CALQBT020000119.1 GCA_943328885.2 Bordetella parapertussis
CCTGGGCGGCGATGCAGACGGCCATCGCGTCGTCGACCACCAGACCGCCGCCGCCGGTGAATTCCTTCTCGTCGAGAAACAGGCTGGCCAAGCGACGCAACTCGTCCAGGTCTTGCGCCGAGCGCTCAGCCAGGAACGGCACCCGCGCCAGCGTCAGCCGCCACAGCGGGTCAGGGATCGCGCGTCGAGCGAGCACACGCGACTCGCGGTGCGCCTGCCAGCGCCGCCAAAGGGTTTTCAAGCCTGGGCTTTCAAGCGACATCCCCCAGTTCGATCGCCTGCAGCCCGGTCGGGCTGAGCTGCATCATCCTGGCTCGGCTCGGCTTGGCGTCGAAATCCCAGTCGCCCAGCACATGTCGCAGCCCACCACCCGGCAGCGCATGTGTGCCCGGACGATGGGTGTGGCCGTGGATCAGCGCGCTGGCATCGGCTTGAGCCAGCCATTGCGCTGCTGCAGCGTCGTCGACATCGCTCCAATGCTGCGGGCCGAGGCTGGCCTGGTGTGCAGTGCTGGCGTCTCGCATGGCCCTGGCCTGGCGTTGGCGGTCGGCCAGTGGCAGCGCCAGGAACTGCTGTTGCCAACCGGCGCTGCGCACTTGGGCGCGGAACTGCTGGTAAGCCTGGTCGGCCAGGCACAGCGCATCGCCGTGGCTGATCAACCAGCGGCGCCCGAATGCCTGCAGCACGGTCGGGTCGGCCAGGCGCTGCACGCCGGCTTCGGCCAGCAGTCGGTCGCCGACCAAAAAATCCCGGTTGCCCGGCATGAAGGCCAGCACTTTTCGGGCGCTGGCCTGGCGCAGCACGCTGACGCATTCGGCCTCAAAGCCCTGATGGCGCGCGTCGTCACCAACCCAGACCTCGAACAAGTCGCCCAGCAACAGCACGGCGTCGGCGGGTGTGCCCAACAAATGGTCGCGCCAGGCCTCGAAGGTTCGTGGCATGTCGGCGTGCAGGTGCACGTCCGACAGCAAGTCGACGCGCTGCCAGCTGAGGTCGGCCTGCCAGACCTCAGGCGTGACCATCGCTAGGGTGCCGCTGAACTGCGATGAACTCAGACGACTTCGACCGCCGTCAGGATCACCACGTCGTCATTGGGCACATCGTCGTGACCGCTCTTGCGGCCGGTCGACACGCCTTCAATCTTGTCAACCACGTCCATGCCGCTGACAACCTTGCCGAACACCGCGTAGCCCCAGCCTTGCGCGGACTCGCTGCTGTGGTCGAGAAAGCTGTTGTTGCTCGCGTTGATGAAGAACTGCGACGAGGCCGAATGCGGCGCATTGGTGCGTGCCATCGCCAGCGTGTATTTCAAGTTCTTCAGCCCGTTGTTGGCCTCGTTCTTGATCTCGCCTTGAGTGGATTTTTGCGTCATGCCGGGCGCGAAGCCGCCGCCTTGGATCATGAAGCCCTTGATCACGCGGTGGAACACCGTGCCGTCGTAGTGGCCGCTGCGCACATAGCTCAGAAAATTCTCCACGGTCAGCGGTGCCTTGGCATCGTCGAGCTCGATGGTGAAGCTGCCTTGGGCGGTGGTCATTTCTACGGTCTTGGTCATGTCATTTCTCCGAAAGGATGGTGGTCTTGTTGATGAGGATGGGGGTTTGCGGCACGTTCTGGTGGCCGGCCTTGTTGCCGGTCGGCACGGCCCTGATCTTGTCGACCACGTCCATGCCTTCGATCACCTTGCCGAACACCGCGTAACCGTTGCCGTCGGGTGAGTTGGCCGCGTCGAGCCGGTTGTTGTCGGCAAGGTTGATGAAGAACTGCCCGGTGGCCGAGTCGGCCACCTGGGTGCGTGCCATCGCGACCGTGCCGCGCTTGTTGGACAGGCCGTTTTTTGATTCGAGTGGGATCGGCGCACGCGTGGGTTTTTCCTCCATGTCGGGCGTCATGCCGCCACCCTGGATCATGAAGCCGTCGATCACGCGGTGAAACACCGTGCCGTTGTACTGGCCCGCCTTGACGTATTGCACGAAGTTGGCCACCGTCTTGGGTGCTTTGTCGGGCTCGAGCTGGACCACGATGTCGCCCACGGAAGTGGCGAGCCGCACCTTCTGCGCCAGGGCAGGGGTCGACAGCATCAAGCTGGCGGCCAGCGCGACGGTCAGGACAAATCGATTCATGGTTGCCTCTCCTTATGGGGTAGCTGCCAGCTTGCGTGATCAGCGCAGGCTGGCCAGTTCGCGCGCCAGGCGCAATTTTTCCTGCAAGCCGGCGTCGGCCTTTGGTCCGACAGCGGCCTGGTAGGCACGCTGGGCCAGGCGAACAAACACGTCACCCAGATTTTCGTGCGCGGTGCGGTAGCCGGGGTCCAAGCGCAGCGCGGTTTCGAGCAAACCGCGCGCAGCATCGATTCGACCCACTGCGGCCTGCAGCACCGCCAGGTTGTTGTAGGGCTCTGGCAGATCAGGGTATTCCTGGGTGAGCTGTTCGAAGAGCCTGCTTGCTTCGGCCGTGCTGCCCGAGCCTGTCAGCATCACCGCTTGCAAGAAGCGCAAGCCGACGTCATCGGGTTGCCGGGCCAGCGCTTGCGCCAGGCGTTGTTGCGCGACAACGGTCTCGCCGCGTTGGAATTGCTGCTCGATCGAACGGGTGATGCTGTCGCGATCAACCGCTGCGGCGGGCAGACCTGCCAGCACTGTCAACAGCGCTGCCAGCGTCCTTCGCAGGCCGGCTGCCGTGGCCATGGTTCGTGGGAGTGGGTGAGGACGCAAGCCGGTCGCCGAGCTGTCAGATCGAAATCGAAAGCGGCAGAGCCGCCGCTATACTGAATCGATTGTATCGACCGACGGTCGTGATCACGGGTGCTCAGGTCGCGCCGGGGCACTTCCTGAGTCCGCCGGCATCGGCAATCCTCCAAGAACATGATGGCCGCCCAGGCGGCGGCTGGCTTTCCTACCCGCTGATGACACTGCGCCTCTACAACACGCTGACCCGCAGCCTGGAACCCTTCACGCCGATCGACCCAGGGTTGGTGCGCATGTATGTTTGTGGCATGACGATCTACGATCTGTGTCACATGGGTCATGCCCGGATGATGATGGCCTTCGATGTCATCTACCGCTGGCTGCAGGCCAGCGGCTACCAGGTCATCTACGTGCGCAACATCACTGACATTGACGACAAGATCATCAAGCGGGCGGTCGAGCGCGGCATCAGCATCCGCGCGCTGACCGACGAGATGGTCGACGCGATGCGCCAGGACATCGGCGCGATCGGCGTGGCCACGCCCACCCATGAGCCGCGCGCCACCGAGTACGTGCCGCAGATGTTGTCGATGATCAGCACGCTTGAGCACCAGGGTCTGGCTTACCGGGCTCAGGGCGGCGATGTGAATTTCGCGGTGCGCAGGTTCCCCGGCTACGGCAAGCTCTCGGGCAAGAGCATCGACGAGTTGCGTGCCGGTGAGCGCGTGGCGGTGGCCGGCGGCAAGGACGATCCGCTGGACTTCGTGCTGTGGAAGGCCACCAAGCCTGACGAGCCCGAGGACGCCAGTTTTCCCAGCGGCTATGGACCGGGTCGACCTGGCTGGCACATCGAGTGCTCGGCGATGAGTTGCGCACTGCTGGGCGAGCGCTTCGACATCCACGGCGGCGGCATGGACCTGCAGTTCCCGCACCACGAGAACGAGATCGCCCAGAGCGAGGGCGCGCTCGGCCATCGCCATGTCAACTACTGGCTGCACAACGGGTTTCTCAACATCGACAACGAGAAGATGTCCAAGAGCCTGGGCAACTTCTTCACGATCCGCGATGTGCTGGAGAAGTTCGACGGCGAGACCCTGCGTTTCTTCATGCTGCGAACCCATTACCGCAGCCCGTTCAACTTCAGCGACCAACTGCTCGACGACGCGCGCAGCGGCTTGCGCCGGCTCTACACCGCGCTCGATGGCATCGCACTGGCGCCGGTTTGCAAGGCCATCGACTGGTCACAACCTCAGGCTGGTGCGTTCAAAGCAGCGATGGACGAAGACTTCAACACCCCCGGTGCGCTGGCGGTGCTGTTCGATTTGGCCAGCGAGTGCAACCGCAGCCGTTCGGTCGACAGCGCCGAGTTGCTGCGCGCGCTGGCCGCTACGCTAGGTCTGCTGCAGCAAACACCGCGCACTTTCTTGCAAGCCGGCAGCAGGCTCGACGAGGCCACGATCACGAGCATGATCGAAGCCCGCACACAGGCCAAGCTGGCGAAGGACTTTGCCGAGGCCGACCGCATCCGTCGCGAACTCGCTGGGCAGGGCATCGAGCTCAAAGACTCGGCGCTAGGCACCACTTGGGTGAGGGCTTGAGTTTGCCAGGGCGCAGCCTCGGCTCGATTGAATCGGCTACCGTCGCCGTGACTGCGGTGCCGGCAGGCGTGACACCGTCCTATTGGGACGATGCCTGCCGCCATCTGTCCAAGCGCGACCGGGTCATGAAGAAGCTGATCCCGCGCTTTGGCGAGGCCAGGCTGCAGAGCCGCGGCGACGCGTTCACCACGCTGGCCAGATCTATCGTTGGCCAGCAGATTTCGGTCAAGGCCGCGCAGTCGGTATGGGACCGTTTTGTCGCGGTAGTGGCCGACCCGTCCATCCACCTCTCGCCTGCTGCCGTGCTGGCCAGGAACACGCCGGAACTGCGTGCGGCTGGCTTGTCGGCGCGCAAGGTGGAGTACTTGGGCGATCTGGCACGGCATTTCGAATCTGGCGCGGTCCATTTTTTGCAATGGCAGCAGATGGACGACGAGGCCATCATCGACGAGTTGGTCGCGATCCGTGGCATTGGCCGCTGGACGGCCGAGATGTTCCTGATCTTTCATTTGATGCGGCCCAACGTGCTGCCGCTTGACGACCTGGGTTTGATCAAAGGAATCAGCCGAGGTTATTTCAGCGGCGAGCCAGTCTCGCGGGCCGAGGCGCGCGAGGTCGGCGAAGCCTGGGTGCCATTTCGCTCGGTCGCCACTTGGTACATCTGGCGCAGTCTGGACCCACTGCCGGTAGACTACTGATTTGCAAGCCGCCGGCAACGCCTAGTGCGCTTTTCATACCCGCGCAGGCCCCGGCCCCGATTCACCCAACCCGATGCGGCGGATGAGCAAACGACATTTCCTCGACTTCGAGCACCCGATCGCTGAACTCGAATCCAAGATCGAAGAGTTGCGCTTCGTTCAAACCGAGTCTGCGGTCGACATCTCTGACGAGATCGGTCGGCTTGACAAGAAGAGCCAGCAACTCGCCAAGGACATCTACTCGAACCTGACGCCTTGGCAGGTGACGCAGATCGCGCGTCACCCGCAGCGGCCCTACACCCTTGACTACGTCAGCGAGATCTTCACCGACTGGCAGGAACTGCACGGTGACCGCCACTTTGCCGACGACGCGTCGATCGTCGGCGGACTGGCGCGCTTCAACGGCCAACCCTGCATGGTGATCGGCCACCAGAAAGGCCGCGACACCAAGGAGCGCGGTCTGCGCAACTTCGGCATGGCACGTCCCGAGGGCTACCGCAAGGCATTGCGCCTGATGAAGCTGGCCGAGAAGTTCGGCCTGCCGCTGTTCACGTTCGTCGACACCCCTGGCGCTTACCCAGGCATCGGCGCCGAGGAGCGTGGCCAGTCCGAGGCCATAGGCCGCAACATCTTCGAGATGTGCCAGCTCGAGGTGCCCATCATCGTCACCATCATTGGCGAGGGCGGCTCGGGCGGTGCGCTGGCGATCAGTGTGGGCGACCAGGTGCTGATGTTGCAGTTTTCAGTCTATTCGGTGATCACCCCAGAGGGCTGCGCGTCCATTCTGTGGCGAACCTCGGAGCACGCACCCGATGCGGCCGAAGCGCTGGGCATCACGGCGCACCGGCTCAAGGCGCTGGGCCTGATCGACAAAGTCGTCAGCGAGCCTGTGGGCGGCGCTCACCGCGACACCCGCTTGATGGCCTCCCAACTCAAGCGCGCGCTGGTCGACGCGTTGCGCCAAGTCTCGGACCTCAAGCCCAAGGACTTGCTGCAGCGGCGCTACGACCGGCTTCAGTCCTACGGCCGTTTCACCGATACCAAAGACCGCTGAGGCCCGGCATGAGCGCTGAGCCGCAGGCCCCCCAGGCCTGTGTGGCCGTGGCGTTCAGCGGCGGACGCGATTCGCTCGCGCTGCTGCATGTGACCTGCCGCGTGGCATCCTTGCTGGGCTTGCAGGTGGTTGCGCTGCACGTGCACCATGGTTTGCAGCCTGAGGCCGACGAGTGGGTGCTGCGGGCGAGGCGCTTGTGCGCGCGCTGGCGCTCGCGCGGCATGCCAGTGCGCATGCGCTGGGCGCGTTTGGCGGGCGGCCCCGCGCCGGGCGAGAGCGTCGAAGCCTGGGCCCGCACGGGCCGCTACGCAGCGTTGGCGAGTCTGGCGCGGCAGGAGGGTGCGAACCTGGTGCTGCTCGCACAGCACCGGCGCGATCAGGCCGAGACCTTTTTGTTGCAAGCCCTGCGTGGCGCAGGCACGGCCGGCCTGTCGGCGATGCCTGTGGTGTTCGAGCGTGAGGGTCTGTGCTGGGCCAGGCCCTGGCTGAGCCAGCCTCGCGAAGCGATCGAAGCCTATGTCAACCAGCACCGGCTGCGCGCGGTCGAGGATCCGTCCAACCTCGACCCTAAGATGGCGCGCAACCGCATGCGGCTGCAACTGTGGCCAGCGCTGCAGGCCGCATTCGGCGACGCCGAGACCGCGCTGGCCAGCGCCGCTGAGCGCGCCCAGCAAGCCGATGCCGCGCTCTCGGAACTGGCGGCGATCGATCTCGCGACGCTGGTGGACGATCGCGGCGGCTTGCTGGTGGTCGCTTGGCGGCGTTTGTCTGTCGCCCGTCAAGTCAATGGCTTGCGAGCCTGGTGGCTGGCACAGGCCGGGCAGGGCGCTTCGGCCACGCTGGTGCGGCGATTGCTGGCCGAGGTGCCTGGGCAGGGCGCCGGGCGCTGGCCTGCCGGGGCTGGGGTCTGGTGCGTGCTGCACCGAGGGCGTCTGCAGCGTGTGGTGCCGCGGGCCGTGCAGTTCGAGACCGGGGCGCTGTCGATCGACCTGTCACAGCCCGGCCGTTGGACCGCGCCGGGCTGGGGCGGGTATTTCGAGGTCAGCGCTTGCCGCCGCCACGGCGTGGCGCCTGCGCTGCTGCAGTCGCTGCGCCTGCAGCCACGCGCAGGCGGCGAGCGTTTCCAGCGCGACCCAAACAGCCTGCCGCGCAGTCTGAAGAAACAGTACCAGAGCGCCGGCGTGGCTGAACACGCCCGAACCGGCCCGCTGTTGTGGGCCGCGAAGCAATTGCTGTTCGCGCCTGGCTTGGGGCTTGACGCGCGCTGCCTTGCTCCTGAGGGCGAACCGCAGCTCGCGCTGCAATGGTGTGCTGAGCCTGCGTCAGCCTAGTGCTGCACCCCGGAGATATCGAAACATGAAAGCGCGCCTTCGACCCGGTGGCGTCGTTGCAAATCCTCGCGATACCTCGGGTATCGCTGCGGTTTGCGCCTAGCCCTCGGGCCGAATCCATCGCTTTCATCTTGTTTCGATCC
>CALQBT020000120.1 GCA_943328885.2 Bordetella parapertussis
GAGGCCGACCACGCCGACTATCGGCCGCGCGAGGATCTGGCGCCAGAACAGCACAACAAAGATAAGCGGCAGTATCACGACGACGATCTTGGTCTCGCCTAGGAACAGCGGACTCAGCACCAGCGGCACCAGCAGCCACAGACGGCGTTGCCGGATCAGCCCCTCGCGCGAATAGGCGATCAGGAAACCCAACAGGATCACCAGAAAGGCCGCCAACACGGCACTCGAACCTCCGCCGTACAACCCGGCACCGAAGGTGCCAGCCACCACGTCGATAGGCACCATATTCGGTAAGACCCTGGCGAGCCCTTCTCGGATCGGCACGAAGTGGACGCGCTCATAAATCGCCAACGGCAGTTGCAACAGCGCCAGGACGACGAAGAAGCGGCTCCACTGCTGCATTTGCGCAGCACCGAAGCCGAGCCATACGAGGGCGAGCACCAGGCCGAAGCCCTGGAAGTAACGCTTGAAGCCGCTCAGAAGCTCGTACGCAGTGACCCCGTTGACCACCGCACTAAACAGGGCAAAGAACATGAAGACCAGCATCACCCAAACGAAGCTGGGCGTACCAGCGCGAACATCGCGGGACGTCAAAGCTCGGACCAGCGCGAGCGCCATCAGCAGAAAGCTCAACAGCGAGATACCCCAAACGGCCTTGTTGCCGGCACCTTCGAACCACAACGGCACAACGCCGGCCACCATCAAGCCACCAACCAGCACGAACCAGACCATCCAGGCAGGACGCAGCAACAGCATCGGGCCGACCAGCATCGCCACGGCGAACGCGATAAAGATCGGATTGGCACTGACGGCGATCAGGCCAAAGACCACAGACAGTACGACGACCCCTAAAACTACTGCGGCTGCCGCCATGCCACCCCGTCCACCGCGACTGGGCCCAAAGCCGACGGTGCGAGCCGCATACAAGCTTGCGTTGGTCGTCACGGAATCATCTCGCCTACACACGATGGACGCCCGCTGAACACGGCGCCTGTCGTCAAGCCAATGCCTTGGTGAAGACAGATTGGCGGGCGATCAATCATTGACGCGTCCAAATACAAAGCTGCGCATGCCGGGTGCAACTGCTGTGACCAATGCTTGCACCCAGCGCTCCTGTAAGCCGTAGGCATGAGAAAAATCGGTATCGATGCTGGAAACACGCACCAGCATGCCGTCGGGGATGACGCCGCGTGTGCTGTAGGACAGCTGCGCCAGCTTTTGCTCCGTGCCACTGAGCGCGACGTGGTCGCCCACTACCACCCAATAGGTGATCGGCTCAACACGCCCACCCAGGTGCGCAACCAGGCGCTTGACGGGCAAGTGGGCGTCGGCCAACGACAGGGACGCCCGGCTGCTGGACCGCACCTGAAACCCCTGCGCCGGGTAGCACACTTCGGGCCGATGCGCCTGGGTTCCGTCAGACTGATCACCACCGTAGGCCACCGACAACATGACGCGATCACCCGCGTCGTTGATATACGTACGACTCAATGTCTGGTTGTAGATCTTGTTCAACATGGCGGCTTGGTCAGGCGAGACCAACTGAACAGGCATGCGGTCATCGACATTCCACTCGCCGAAAGACTTTGGAAAGAGCGCTTCCAAGTCCACCTTGGGCCGCATGTCGGTGAGGTGTCGTGTGGGCCGCCAGGCATGAGCACCGGCAAATGCAACCACCATTAGCGCGGACACTGCAAGTGCCTTGATGCGCATTGCATTCATCGATGAGCCTCGACATGGGCAGGCAAGAACAACCCCAACACCTTGTCCAGCACCAGCATCAGGCACAGCGCGACCATGAACAGCACCATGCCGGCAAAGCCATGCACAAAGCCCTGACCTGCTTCATCGCCAAAGTGATACGTCACCAATACCAAGATCATCACCCGCACGATATTGGCCATGAAGGCTGTGGGAACCAGTAACAGCGCCAGCAGCACATTGCGCCTTACGCCGGTGTAGTTCATCAGGTTCATATAAAGCATGCCCAGCGCTTCAAGCGTGAACATGCTATTCAATCCCGCACATGCGTCCGCCACCAGCAGTTGGTAGGGGCCAACAGTCATCACCACGCCAGATCGACCTACAGGGTAGCCGATCTGGTACAGCAAGCTACTGGCAACAGCAGAAACGGCCGATTTTAGCGGCGCAGTGACCACGGAAACAAGCGCTTCGGGCAATGGCACCATGAACAGCATGAAGAACAAAGGAAACCATGCAAGCCGGAGCGCACGCGCGCCCTTGAAGAGCAGCAACAGCGAGATCAGCAAAATGATCTGCGCGCCAATCTCGAACATGATGATGTCTTGCGAGCGGCCAAGCGAATACAGCACCAACGCAAGAACCAGCATCGGCCAACCCAACCAGAGCACTGGCTGTTGCGGCGCAGCAGCTAGTTCATGCCGTTTGTTATAGAGCAGCCATGCACTCACTGCCAGGATAATCGGACCGTGACCCTGCTCATCAGATGCCCAGATGGTTCTGGCCAGATCGGCGTAGGCAGGGATGTACAGCAGGCCTAGGCCGCAGGCCAACAACGCAAACACCACGACGTCGAAACCCTGGGGACGCCGCGGCAGCCGGGGGCGTGGTGTGGGCGCGCTGCGGCCCTCCAGAGCGACAGGCACGGTCAGAACTCGTTGACGATCACACCTACAAGTTTGGCCTGACTCTCAGCAATGTTGGTCACCAAGTCTTGCAGACTGGCCACACGCGCCTTGTTCTTGCGCGCCACCACCAGCACCGCCCCGCAGCGCGCAGCGATCACAGCACTGTCGCTGCCGTACATCGCGGCAGGCGTGTCCACCCCCACATGGTCGAACTTGGAAAGCAACTCGCGTGTCAGCAAGCCGAACGCTGGGCGCTCAACCAATTCAAGCGGGTTGGGCGGCGTGATGCCCACCGGCAGCAAGAACAAGCTGGGCACACCCGTCACCTGCTGGATGACCTTGGACTCGGAACGCCCGCTGAGAATGCCCGAGAGGCCAGCATTGTTTGGGATGCCAAACACCTCATGCTGCCGCGGCCCACGCAAGTCGGCATCCACCAGCAGAGTGCGCCCGCCCAGTTGGGCCAGTGCAACGGCCAGGTTGGCCGCGAAAAAAGTCTTGCCGTCACCGCTTTCCGGGCTGACAACGGCGATCGCGCGGCGCACCTGACCCTCGTTGAACAAGCGCATCATGATCTGGCTGCGGATCGCACGAAAGGATTCGGCTTGCACGCCAAACGGCTTGTTCAGCACCACCAGTTCCGGATTAGCAAGTCGCTGGCTCTGGGCCGCATAGGGGTAGTGAAACTGTTGCGACAGCGCGTACATCACGTCGTCGGTGCTGGCGTAGCCCAGCGAGATCGCTGCTTCACCAAACCGAACACCCTTGTCGCGCTGGTGCTTGAGGATCTTCTCGACTTGTTCGGCGCCGAGGTGGCGGGTTTCCGAGATGATTGACCCAATCGATCGGTCGGCCCCCGCAACTGTCTCCTCATGCATCTCGACGGTAGCGGTGCCAGCAAGAAATTGAGAATCCCTGAACTTCGCCATGTCTCAAGCCCCTTGCGTGGATGAATGGGGTGCGGCCAAGGCCATCACATGATGAACGGCCGGCAAGGCGCGATGCCCGGCCGAAAATCGCCTGGCATTGGGCTTGGGCAAGGTGCCGAGCACGGGCAGGCCGAGCGCCGCCACCGCATCCTCGGCGCTGCGCACACGCCTGTCGGTCAGTTCCAGCAGCAAGGCCACGCCCACCGCGAGCAACAAGCCCAGGAACAACGACAGCAACGTGTTGAGCAGCAGCTTGGGCGACGAAGGCTCGGCTGGAGGTTGGGCGATGGTCAACACATTGGCAAAGCTCTGAGTGCTTTGCGATTCCAGGCTCGATTGGCTCAGCCGCGCCACCAGGTTGTCGTAGATGCGCTGGGCGTTCTCGGCCTCGCGTTGCAGCACCAGGCCTTCGTCGCGCACGGCTTTCATCTGCAGCACCTTGGCACGCTGGGCGCCTAGCGATACACGGATCTGGCCTTCGCGTGATTTGTTGATCGTGTTTGAGACGCCCACGCCGCTCGTGATGCGTTTGGTCTCTGCGTCGATTCGGTAGCGCTGCTCGGCGATGTTGGCCTTGACTTCCACCACCTGAGGATGGTTGTCGCCGAACTTCGCGTTCAATTCCTGTAGGCGCGCCTCGTTGCGTGCAAGCTCTGCTTTCATGCCACCGATCAGCGGGCTATTGAGCACCTCTTGCATCCGGTCGCCCTGCGCGCCTTGGGCTTGGCCTTGTCGGCTTGACGACTCGGCCGAGACGGCCTGAAGTTGAGTCAACTGGCTAGACAACTCATTCAATCGAATCGTCTCCACATCGAGACGCTCATCGCTGGCAATGATGCCTTTCGAACGCTGAAACGACGACGCCTTGGCCTGGGCACGCTCGACCGCCTCGCGGGCGTCTTTGGTCTGAACGTCGAAAAACTTCTTGAACTGCTGTGCGGGGTCGACCCTGAGCTCCAACGTGGTGGCGATGTAGGCCTGCGCAAACGCATTGGCCAAGCCGGCAGCAAAGCGCGGGTCAGGACTCTGGTAAGCGATGCTGATGACATTGCTTTCGCGCGACGGCTTGATGTCTAGCTTTTTCAGCAATAAGTCGACCAACCACTGTTCGATCACGCCTTTGCCGTCAGCCTCATCCAGCCACTGTGCGCGCAACTGCGGGTTGTCTAGCAACTTCAGATCACGGATCACCCTCAGCGCAACCCGGTCTGAGTTCATGATGTCGACCTGCGTGGCCATGAAACTGGGCATCGATGTGCTCGGGTTCATCATCGCCGCCACCGGGTCGGGTTTCGGGTCTATCACCAAGCTGGCCGTGCCGGTATAGGTCTTGGGTAGCAACAGGCTCACGGCCACGGTGGTAGCCACTACCAGCGCAAACACCATCAGTGCTGCCCATTTTCGGGCCCGCAATATCGATAGAAACTGTCCGAATGTCATGGTTCGATTCCCTTGCTTCAGAACAGGCTCTCGCGCACGTAGACCACGTCGCCGTCCTGCACCTTGTCGTCCAACGCAGGCTCGACCACCTGTACCTTGCCGTCGACTGTCTTGCGGTGGATGCGGATGCCTTTTTGGGTGCCGCGCTGGGTCAAGCCACCGCCAGTGGCCAGGGCCTGCATCACCGACATGCCACGCTCAACCCGCATCGGCCCCGGCCGTTGGACCTCGCCGTAGATGTAGACCAAGGGTTGGCGGTCGACCCAGATGCTGTCGCCGTTGTTGATCAGGATGTCCTTGCCTGTGCCGCCGGGTGCGAACATCGTGGGCAGGTCAATCTCGGTTCGAAAGGGCTTGCCTTCGCGCGTCCCAGTGACCACCACCATGTCAGATCCATTGCCAGCCGTTCCACCCGCCATCGCCAGCAGGTCGGTCAGACGCATGTCGGCCACCTCTATCAGATAACGACCAGGGCGATTGACCTGACCCAGCACACTGGCCTGGTTGCCACGCACCTGCGTCACCACCAGCGTGACCTGTGGCTGCTTGACGAAGTTGCCGTTTTTCAGTCCATCGGCGATCAGCTTCTCGGTGGCGGTGACGCTCAATCCACCGACCCGGATGCTGCCTAGCAGTGGATAGCTGATCAGGCCGGCTTCGGTGACCCGAGTTTCGATCGTGAGGTCTGGGTTTTGGTAGACGTTGATTCGCACGACGTCGCCTGACCCCAGGCGGTATTCAGCCGCCACCGCGGCCGAAGCAGTGGTTTGCGCGACAGCGCCAACCCAGGCCGCGCCGAGACCGAGGACCAACACGATGGCGGCTGCGATGGGCTTGCATTGCTGGCAGTTCACTTCAGTCCCATCCCTTTGTTGATGTCGGTGGCATTGAGCTTGCCATTGCTTGGCACGCCGGTCGCAGTTGCCAGCGCTGCAACCGAGGCAGCTGCTGCGGCGCTCGGCACGCCCTCGCCGAACTTGCCAACGTACTCAATCTTGGCGGCAGCACGCAGGGTCTTGACGTCTTCGTCGATCAGCTTGCGCTTGCGCTCGTTGCTGAGAAATTGTTCGATCGCCGGTCTGGCCTGTTCTTCGCTGACAGGCTGGCTGCGCGAGCTTGCCAGCACGAGCACTTGCACGCCGTTCGGTCCCTGGTTGAGGATCGCTTGACCGTCCCGCATCTTGGCCAGACCGTCCAAGGCTTGCAGTGGTAATTGTTCTGCCGCTCGCACGGCCTGATTGCCCGAAAACTTGAAATCGTTGCTCTTGAGGTATTCAAGAAAGTCGTTGATGTTCTTGGCTGCGCTCAGCTTTTCTCGCAGCAAGCCCGCTTGATCAGGCTTGGCCTCGATGCCGATCTCCTGCAGGCTGTAGATGCGACGTTCCTTGAACAGCGCAGGCTTTTCCTCGTAGTACTTCTTGATTTCTTCGGGCGTTGGCTTAGGCGCTGCCTCACCGACTCGCTCTAGATAGGCGCGGGCGATGATGTCGCGCTTGGCCGCCTCAAGCTGCTGCACGACACGTGGGTCACGGTCAACCTTGAGGTCGTCGGCCTTTTGCAGCGCGAGTTCCTGGTCGATCAGCCGCTCGAGGATTTGCTTGCTGGCCGCGTCAGTCTGCTCAGGCTTGAGGCCGCGCTGCTGCTGCAGCACGAAGTTGATCTGGTGGACGGTGATCTCTGACTTGTTGACCTTGACCGCCGTCTGGCTGGCAGCTTTGTCTTTCTTGTCGCCGCAGCCGGTCAACAAGACAAGCGTAACGGCCAATGCGATCAGTCGGATCTTGGAGTCTCTATTGAATGTTGGCCCACTTCTTTGCTGGTTCATGCTTTCTGAGACTCCTGGCCCACTGCTGTCGGTGTCGCGGCAGCGCCTTTGCGGCTCGGCCTCCCTAATCACGCTGAAAGTGTAGAGGCCGAACGGCGTTAATCCCTAGCCTGTAGTACGCTCAAACGAGGGGCTTGCATGACTAGCTTCACGCCGGACGCGTCAATCTAGCTGGGGCTTTGGGGTTCGCGCTGTGCGCGGCTAGGCGCTGTGTGATGCTGGGGTCTTGGCGGGTCAGGGCTGCGATTTGCAGCCGAACTGTCAGGGTGGCGCTTCGCGCTGCGACTGCAAGAACTCTCGGTCGATTTGCCGAGACAGCAATTCAATGTCGCGCGCGGCCACGCCTGCGGCCTGGAAGTGCTCACGCCAGCCAGCCACCACGCCGGCCACTTCAGCGCAAAGCTGGCTGGCCCCCGCGTGCGTCAGCGAGAAAGACCGATGCTCGGTCATCGCGTTTGCCAAGGTGGCGCCAGCGCCATCTCGGCCCACCCGCATCTGCTGATATCCCAGCGCTTGACCTGACGGCAATATGTCGTAGGCCGGCGACAGCCGGTAACAATTCGCTGCGTCCGCCAACAGCGAGTGATTCTTCTCGTGATCGTCGGTGTTGTCGATCAGGATGTTGAAGACCATGCGCCTGAACAACTCTTGCTGCTGCGCTCGCACTTGGTCAGGCCGCCCCAAGCGGCGAATCAGTTGCGC
>CALQBT020000121.1 GCA_943328885.2 Bordetella parapertussis
ATCTGTCCAAGATCGAGGCGGGCAAGCTCGAGCTCGAGCAGATCCCGTTCGATGTGCAGGAGCAACTCGGCGCCGCGTTGCGACCCTTCGCCGCCAGGTCCTCAGCCCAGGGACTGGCGTTCAGCGTGCAGTGGGAGACGCCGCAGCGCATGCTGCTGGGTGACCCTTACCGCATCTGCCAGGTGCTCAACAACCTGGTCGACAACGCCTTGAAGTTCACCTCCCAGGGTCAAATACGGGTGGCCGTGCGAACCGTCGAAACCCATGACACGGCCGACGATTGCGAACTATTTATAACCGTCGAAGACAGCGGCATCGGCATCGCAGCCGAGCGCGCACAAGCCGTCTTCGACGCCTTCACGCAGGCCGACGTCTCGACCACGCGCCAGTACGGCGGTACCGGCCTGGGTCTGTACTTGTGCCGGCAAATCTGCGAACGCATGGAGGGTCAGATCAGCGTCAGCCCGCGCGCCGGCGGGGGCAGCGTCTTTACCTGCTTGCTGCGCTGCAAGGTGGCGCACGGCATGTCGCCATTCGTCGAAACCCAGCCCCTGGACCAAGACTTGACACGGCCTTTGGTCGGCGCGCGCGTGCTGGTGGTCGACGACAACCGGGTCAATCAAAAACTGCTCGAACTCTGGCTGACCAAGGAACAGATGCAGGTCTGCTGCGCCGCCGACGGCGAGGCTGCGTTGCGCGCGGTCAGCGAGCGGGTCTTCGACGTGGTGTTGATGGATGTCTCGATGCCTGTGATGAACGGCATCGACGCCACCAGCGCAATCCGCGCGCTGGCCAGAAGCGGCGGCGCCGGCAGCCAGCACTTCGCCAGCCTGCCGATCATCGGCGTGTCAGCCTACGCCATGAGCGGAGACCGCGAAACCTGCGTTGCTGCGGGAATGGACGACTACATCACCAAGCCAATCCAGCGCGACGCGCTGTTGACCAAGATCATCGCCGCATTGAACCGGTCTTCAGCTGCCGAACTCGGCGTGCTGCGGATGGCTCTCTAGCATTTGAGCTGCGGCCCATTCGGACACCTGGCGCAGCAGTTGCCAGACCCGCTCAGCGCGCGGGGCGCTCGCCTCGTGGCGCTATGGGCATGCGGTAGAGCCACACCGGCCGCTGCCCCGGCTTTCGCAGCGCGGCCGTTGCAACCAGCACCTCGTCCGCAAACTCCAGGCTGACGAGCCAGGACCCGGCCCGCATTTCACGGCTGGCCTTGGCGATCGCACGCGCCAGCGATTCGGGCCGCTGGAACAGATAGACCAAGTCGTAGTCGGCCCAGGACTCGGCCCAGAGGTCGCCTCTTCGCACGCGCGCCCAAGGGCAGCGCCAGGCGCAGAGCCAGCGCAACGACCGGCTCCACTCGATGCCCACCAGTTCGGCATCCGCAAACTCGGCGCGCAACTCGATCAAGCCGGCGCCATGGCCACAACCCGCATCGAGTATGCGGGGCGGCGGCTGGCGGCCAGCCAAACGGGTCTTGAGCGCCAGCCCGCGCAGGGCGCCGCTGGGCGTCGGGAACCAGGGCGCGTCGCGCCAGGCGCGCACCGGGTACAAGCCCACCAGCGCGAGCAACAAACCCAGCCAGGCCCAGGCCGGCAAGCCCGCGCCCGGCGCCAGCAGCAGCATCGACAGCGGGAACCCTAGCGCCACGATCAGTTGCCGCCAGCGTTGACCCATCGTGAGGCTGGCGGCAAGATTGCCGATCATCGCCAGCACAGCCGCCCATTCCAGCGCGAGCCCGGCGCGCTGCAGCAGCAACCAGACACCCCAGGACGCACCCCAGCACAGCAAGGCCGGAAGCGGCCAGCGCAACAACCACCCGGCAGTCACAGGCCGTCCACCCGACTGGTCGGCGGCCAGAACTCAAGCGTCGCAAGCCATCGTTGCCGCATCGGCATCAACTGCAAGACCTCGGAAAAATCAGGCTGTCGACTGAATTGACGGTCTATTCCTAAAAACATCTTTTGTGTGTAAACTAGTTATAGATTGGAGTGAAATCCCTATTCAAACAGACTAGGCGATTTATGGTGTTCAATCGCTCAAGACATGTCGCAGCGATATTTTCCACCCCGCAGCGGGCCGACTTGCCCGCTCATCGTACACAAAGGCTGATGCGCAGATGGAGACCTTCCTGATCATTGTGGCCTTGGCCTTCGTGGCCTTGGCGATGGTCTTGTTCTTCGAATTAAAAAGAACCCAGAGCCGGCTGGAAGAGATTCGCGGCGAAGTCGAGCAACAGGTTCGCAGAAGCCTGAACGACGCAACCGAACCCTTGACACGCATCCCGGGACTCGAGCAGCGACTGGGCGCTGTAGAGCGCAATGTGGCGGGACTTCAACCGGCAGCAACAGCCGCCAAGCGCGATGCAACACCCGAGGAGCAAGCCACGCTGCCAAAACCGCCGGTCTGACCTGAACCGCCGCTAGACACCTCACCCATCACATCGAGAAACGTCCATGCCCATGCCAGACACACCCAAAATTTTCACCGGTCCCGATGCTGTCTTCGTCGCAGTGCTGTTGAGCTTGCTGGGGACCGTGTGGTTCCTGGGCTATGGCAGTTACCAGGAAATCACGAAGGTGGAAAAGGTCCGCGGCACGGCTGCGACCTTCGTCAAGTGGATCGAAACAGCACAGGCGCAACGAGCTGCCGGCACAGCGGTGGCGCCAGCGGCCTGTTCGCGCGACACGGCCACCTCGCCAGCACGCCTGAACTGGGCTGATTGCCTGAACGCGCTGCAAGGCCCCGGCCAAGCCATGCACGGCATCAAGAACCCGCTGCACGCCAATTCACGGGTGTTCAGCAGCAAATGCGACCGCCAAGCACTCGACACCCAGGGCAGCATCGTGGTCGAAAAAGGTGTCAGCGGGTTGAACGGCACTGCGCAGGTGATCGCCTATGGGCCGATCAACGAGCGCGAACCCATCCATGAAGAGCTGTTGTTGCGCGTGACAGTGTGTGGCCACGGCTTCACGTCCAGTGGCGTTGCCGAGGTGAAATTCTGATGCAAGCGACCGACACCCCCCTCACGCCGAGCTCTGTCCTTGAGCTTCCGTCCGGCATGAGCCTGCGCAGGCTGATGTATTCCTGGCTGCTGGACCCCAACATCAAGGACAACCTGCGAGCCAGATTCGACGGCTACATCGCGGTGCTGATCATCGGCAACCTGCTGGCGATGGTGTTCGAGAACGTTCCTGGCATCTACGACAACAACAAGGCCTGGTTTCACGGCTTCGACATCTTCTCGATCGCTGTGTTCTCGATCGAGTACCTGCTGCGCCTGTACCTGGCGCCCGAGGACGCCGAGTTTGCCAAGTCGCGTTATCCGCGGCTGCGCTATGTCTTCAGCATCTATTCGCTGATCGACCTGGCGGCGATCCTGCCTTTTTATGCCGCCCTGTTGCTGCCGATTCAAACCGATCTGCGCATGCTCAGGATATTGCGGCTGCTGCGCTTGTTCAAGCTGTTCCGCGTGCTGGTGCCGGCGATCAAGGAGTTCCGGGACCTCAACCGCGGCCGCACCTTCCGCCAGCATGTGCACGCGCTGGTTTCACCGAGCGAGTTCGGCGGCAAATTGCACGAGTTTTTCGACCTGACGATCATGATGTGGGTGGTGATCTCGGTCATCGCGGTCGTGTTCGAATCGGTGGATTCGGTCTACCGCGATCTGGCGGTCGAATTCGTCGTGCTCGATGCGATAGCGGTCAGCATCTTCACCATCGAGTACATGATGCGCTTGTACGCCTGCGTCGAGGACCCCCGTTACAAGCACTGGCTGGCGGGACGCTACCGATTGGCCACCAGCCCGGCGTCAATCGTTGACTTCCTGGCGATCGTGCCCTTCTTCCTCGAAGCGCTGCTGCACCACTTGTTCGACTTGCGCTTCCTGCGGGTGTTCAGGTTGATCCGGCTGATGAAGCTCACCCGCTACACCGGCGCGACCCAGACCCTGTACGCTGCGATGAAGCGCGAAGGGCCGGTGATCGCTGCGTCAGGCTTCATCATGATGCTGCTGGTGGTGGTGGCGGCGAGCCTGGGCTACTTGTTCGAGCACGATGCGCAGCCTGAGAAGTTCGAGAACATCCCGCAGTCGATCTACTGGTCGGTGATCACGCTGGCCAGCGTGGGCTACGGTGACATCAGCCCGGTCACACCGGCAGGACGGCTGATCACGGTGGTGCTGGCCTTGCTGGGCATCGGCATCTTCGCAGTGCCTGCCGCGGTGTTGTCATCGGCCTTCAACGACCAGTTGCGGATCGAGCGCGAAACCATGCAGAACGAGCTCTACTCCATGCTCGAAGACGGTGTGATCTCGCCGGAAGAGCAACACCTGATCGACCGCGAAGCCGCGCGCCTGCACCTGTCCGCGCCGGAGGTCGCGCGCATCATGGAGCGCGCCAGGCAGCAGCGCGCAGCCGCAACCACCGGTCACGGCGGCATCCCGTTCTCGATGGTGCAGGATCGGCCGGCGGTGGCGCTGCAGCAGTACCGCATGCTGATCGGTCAGCTGAACCAGATTGCCGAGTTGTCCGATCGACAACAACTCGAACAGATGCTGGCCGTGCCGGGCGACGCCACCGACCTGGAACGTCAGGTCTGGCAGTTGCTGGCGGCTCAGGGCGGATCGGGCAAGTCGACGTCGAGCGAGGCCAGTGTGAGCGGCACATGAAGCCCATTGCGGCTGTCGTAGGCCCAGGCCAGCAGCCGTGCAATCACCGCATAAAGGCCCGGTGGAATGGCATCACCGAGTTCGACATGGGCCGACAACCAACGCGCCAACAAGGGTGATTCGGCCAGCGGGATGTCGTGCGTGATGGCCAGTTCGCGGATGCGCAAGGCCACGTCATCGACCCCTTTGGCGATCACCGTGGGTGCGGCCATCCGGTCGCGGTCGTAGCGCAGCGCCACGGCATAGTGGGTCGGGTTGACGACGACAACGTCGGCCTTCTCGACCGCCGACATCATGCGGCGCCTGGAGGCTTCACGCTGCAAGGACCGCACGCGGGCTCGGATTTCGGGCGAACCTTCGCTTTCCTTGGTCTCGTCCTTCATGTCTTGCGCCGACATCCGCATTTCCTTGCGGAAGCTCAGCCACTGGAAGCTCGCGTCGCCCACCGCGATCACCAGCACCACCGCACCCAACCACAACAGGCCGCTGCCCAGCACGCCCGACAGGCGAGCCACCGCAGCGGGCAGCGAGGCCGATGGCGGCAGCAGCAGGCTGTCGCGCTGGATCATGAAATAAGCCGTTCCCACGCCGATCACCGCGAGCGTGACAAACACCGCTTTGACCAGCGCGAACAGATTGCGGCTGGAGAACATGCGGGCGAATCCGGCCAAAGGATCGAGCCGCGTGAGGTCGAAGCGCAGCGCGAACACCGGTCGCAGCTTGGCCAGCGCCAAGGGCGCCAATGCGCTGGCCACTGCAGCGACCACCATGAAGACCAGCAGCCACAGGCCAAAATCCAGCAAAGGGCCTCGCGCCCAGCGCGCGAGGTGATCCAAAGGGTCTTCGCGGCCGTTAAAACGCAGCAGCTCGGTGAGCATTCGCGCGGTCGTCGCCCACATCCGCGGGCCCGCCAGGGCCACTGCCAGCGCTGCCACGCTGAGCAGCAGCATGAAACTCAGGTCTCTGGACTGAGGAAAACGCCCTTCCTCGCGCGCTTTCTCGAGCTTGCGTTCACTCGGTTCTAGTGAGCGTTCCTCGCCACCTTGCTCGCCGGCCATGCGTCAATCGGCGGCCTGCGCCAGCCTTTCGATCAATTCATCGGCGCGCTGAACCTCGGCCTTGGTCAACTCGCGCTCGACCTCGTCGCCGCGGTCGCGCGCGGCAGCCGAGCCTGCCTTGAACGACAGTCTGAACCAGGCGAGCGCAGCGACCTCGTCCTTGGGTACGCCAATGCCTTTGTAGTACATCAGCGCGAGGTTGAAGCGGCCCACGGCGTCGCCCTTGCGTGCCGCGCGCAAGTACCACTGTGCGGCGGTGGCGTAGTCGCGCTCGGCGCCGACACCACTTTCAAACAAAGCGCCGAGTTGAACCATCGCGGCCACATTGCCCATGCCAGCGGCTGACAACAACCAGTACCAACCCTTTTGCGAATCCTTGGCCGTGCCAATGCCCTGGAAATAAATCTGCGCCAGGTCGTACTGGGCTTTCGTGTCGCCCTTGACGGCCAGCGCTTCGAAGCGCGAAATCGCCAGGGTGTAATCACCGCCCTCGTAGGCATTGCGAGCGCGGTCGTAGTCTGAGCAAGCCGCCAGACCCAGCAGCGCGGCCATGATCAGCACCGTTCTCAGCTTGCCGGTCCTCACCACGTCAGCCAACCCGCAGGCGTTGGCCACTGTCGCGTGCGGCGTGGCGCGAAACCAGTGACGAGTGAGCATCTAGCCCTCTTCGGTGGGCGGCGCAGGCGGCGCATAGGAGGCACCAAACATGCCACCAAGTTTGCGAGCATAAGTGCCCAGCACCCGCCGCGTGATGTCGGGATAGAACGGCGATGCCGCCAGATAGCCCTTCTGGCGCATGCAGTTGGGCGCGTCTTTGGCGCTCTCGCAAGCGGCGATCGCACCCAGCCGGTACGACTCGACCTGCTCGCCGACAACGAACAACACCGCCAGCGGCAACAGCATCAGCGCCAACCACTTCAACAGCGACTTCAACAATACGACGATCTTGGCCATCGGGTCTTTCGTGCTTGAGATTTACAGCTCGTAACTGCCAAACAGCAGGCGATTGCGCCAGAGTTGGTGGCCATTGAAGTAATGCTTGGTGCCCGTGACATCGGCGTTGTTGAACAGCTTGCCTTGCGCCATGGTCCAGAGCGCCTCGCCAGAACCCTTGCTCGCATCGAGCGACGCGCCCAAGGGTTTGCGGCAGGCGAAGTTGTTGGCGTCCGGAATCTTGCAGCCCGGCAGGTCGACCCTGGACTCCAGGCGACCGTCGTCGCGGTAGACCTCGATGCGAACGCTGGCCTCGCGCTTGGGCGCCGCCGGCGTGCGCAGCACCAGCACACGGCGCCCTGACGGGCTGCAGGTGCGCGGCGCGGCGGTGTCGCAATTGATCTCGTAGAACTCGTCGAAGCCGTAAGCTTCCTCGAGATAGCTGACCATCACGATGCACACCAGCAGCAGCACGCCGCCCCAAATAAAGTAACGCATAGGATTCTTGGTCATGGTGCCGCCTGTTTTCTAACCGCCAGCGCCTCCGCCGGCTCAACCTGGCGCCAAGGCCGGTCCGGAGGTACATGTCGGTAAATCAATGAATGGGTCTCGATCATCAACGGGTCATTGGGCTTGACTGTATCGCGCATTTTCACAAAAGCATCGACGGCTGCGGCGCGCTTGCCCTGCGCGGTGAAACCCGCCACGGCGCAGCGGAACAGCCGCGACACGACTTTGGGCTCAGGTTGTGGCACGCGCGTCGCCAAATGCTCGGCCAGTGCCAGGCAGGCCTGC
>CALQBT020000122.1 GCA_943328885.2 Bordetella parapertussis
AGGCCTGGCCACTGCGCAGGTGATCCGGATGACCGCGCCCTATGCCGAGGCCTTCGGCGGGCGCCACCATCACGAGCTGCAGTTCCAGATGGCCTATGTGCTCAAGGGCTGGTTCAAGACCGAGTTCGAGGGCCAGGGCCCACAACTCATGCGCGCGGGCTCGTGCTGGACCCAGCCGCCGGGCATACGCCACCGGGTGCTGGGCTGGTCGGACGACTGCGAGCTACTCGAGATCATCCTGCCGGCCGAGCACCAGACGGTCAACGACGACTGACCGGGTCAGAGCCGGTAGACCCGGCTCGCGGTGCCGCTGAACAGCGCGGTCTTCGCGTCGGCCGATGCGCCCGCAGCGATGCGCTTGAAGGCGTTCCACAGCACCGCATAGCCCGACGTGATCTTGTCGACCGGGAAGTTGCTCTCGAACATGCAGCGGTCGGCACCGAAAGCCTCGATGCAGGTCTCCATCCAGGGCTGCCAGGCCTGGGCGATCTGCTGCGAGCTCGGCGGCTGGTCGCGCAGATGCAGGTCGAACATGCCGATGCGCATGCCCAGCCCGCCAAGCTTGACCGTCACGTTGGGGCAGCGCGCGAGCTCGACCATGCCCTGCTTCCAGTGCGCGAAAACCGATTCGGTCTGCCCGGCGTAAGGACCGACGCCCAGCGGCCCGCCGACATGGTTGAGGATGATCGATGTCTGCGGGAAAGCCCGTGCCAGCGCGATCACGTCGGGCAGCTGCGGGTGGTACTGCCAGGCCTCGAACGACAGCCCCAGCGGCGCGAGCTGCGCGAAGCCTTCGCGGAAAGCGGCCTGGCCGTACAGGCCTTCGGGCGGATGGGTGTGGCTGTTGCGGATCTCGGGGCTGGCGTCCCAACCACCGGCGTGGCGTATGCCGCGAAAGCGACCATTGCCGGCTCGGATCTGGGCTTCGAGCACCTCGCGCGCCGCCGCTCCCAGGGTCAGATCAGCGTGGCTGACGATGGCCGCGCAGGCCTGCGTGTCCCCATAGACGCCGCTGGCGGCCATCGCCGCGACGCCGTTGGCGAACTCGGTCTCGCCCAGCGGCTGGAGCTCGGCCGGCCCGGCCTTGCGGTAAAAAGCCACGCAGTCGACGAACACCGTGGCCACCACTTTGTGGCCACTGCCGGTGTCGGCGAGCAGCTCATCGAGCAGGTAGCGGTGGCCGGCGCGGTCCCAGAGGTGGTGGTGCGGGTCAACGATAGGCAGCAAGGGCTCGAGAATTTCTTCCCTCGCCTGGCTCGCCAGCCAGTCTGCCGGCGGTGTGCCGCCCGTGCCTATCGCCGTCTTAGACTTTTCGCTTGCCATGCTGGGATCCTCCGGGAAAGCTTGAAGTGTGGGGGATCAGCGCGGCGCTGGCAATCTAGGTCTTGTACCCGGTTCGACGGGCTGGCTTGCGCGCTGTGGATGATTGGCCGCGCGCGCCAAAACGGCAGACCTTGCACTCGCGCAGCGGGTTGGCGTCACGCCGCGGCCACGACCCGCCCTTGAGTCAGGTCACCGTGGCCTGTCAGAAGGCCGTCGACCGAGATGTCCTCGTCCAACGCTTCCCAGTGATCCCAGGCCCCTGTCGGCGCCCGGCGTTCGCGGAGAAACGACCGAACTTGGGTCATTCCACGATGCGGAACGTTTTGTTTCTCAGGAGCCGCTTTGCATCGAACCTGGTGCTAGCTGACTCACACGCCGGCGTGGATAGTTGACACCGATCAATCGCCAGGCATTCGTGAATTCCAGCAGGGGCTCGCCCGCGCAGGCGGCCGGCGCGGGTCTGTTGCCCGCAGATACTGCCAACAGGCTTGGCGAAAGCGCCCGGCGAACCAGCCCTTCGTCGCGGGAACTGCCATGAATTCACTGTCCAAGCCGGCTGCGCCGGGCCTTGCATCCGTCGTGTTGGCTTGCCTGCTGGCATTGAGCGCATGCGGGGTGCCCACCGAAGCCGAGTTGCTCGCATCGGCGCGCACCGCCCTCGCCAGCCACAAGCCCGACGCCGCGAGACTGGCGCTCAAGACCCTGGTGCAAGCCCATCCGCAATCCTCTGAAGGGCGTTTGCTGCTCGGCAAACTGATGCACGACAGCGGCGAGATGGCGGGTGCCGAGGCCGAGTTGCGCCGCGCGCTCGCGCTCGGCCAAGCCGAAGCCAAAGTGCTGCCGACGCTGGCCGGCAGCTTGGTCGCACTGGGCCAGGGTGCGCTGCTGCTGCAGCAGTTCGGCCAACTGTCCTTGCCCGAGCCGCAGGCAGATGCCGGGCTCAAGACCCAGCTCGCGCTGGCCGAAGCGGCTGACGGCCAGCTCGACAACGCCTCGGCGCGGCTTGGCCAGGCCTTGCGCTCAGCGCCCGACTTCGCGCCCGCGCTGCTGCTGCAAGCCAGGCTGGCCGCGGCAAAAGGTTTCGCGGCCGATGCCATGGCGCAGGCTGAGGCGCTGACCACACGCCTGCCCACCAACGCCGACGCCTGGATGCTCAAAGGCGAGTTGCTGCTGCGCGCGGCCGGCGACCCGGCGACGCAGCGCGACGCCGCCATGGCGGCCTACCTGCAAGTCCTCCAGATCAAGCCTGACAGCGTGGCGGCGCATTCGGCGCTGATCTCACTGCAGCTGGCCAAGGCCGATCTGGCTGCCGCGACCCGGCAGTGGAGCGCGCTGCAGCAGGTCGCACCCCAACACCGCCAGACGCTGTTCTTCGAGGCCTTGCTGGCCGAGCAGAAGGGCGATGCCAAGCGAACCCGCGAGTTGACGCAACTGCTGCTGCGGGGCGCGCCCGAGAACCCACAGATCCTGACGCTGGCAGCTCAAGCTGAGATCAAGCTCAACGCGCCGAGCCAGGCTGAAGTCTTGCTGCTCAAAGCGGTGAAAGCGCAGCCAAAAGCGCCGGGGCCGCGCCGCTTGCTGGCCAGCGTGCAATGGCGAAGTGGCCAGAGCGACAAAGCGCTCGCCACGCTCAAGCCACTGCTTGAGACCAAGCCGCCCGATGCCCAAGCCTTGACGCTGTCGGCCCAGATTCACCTGATGCGGGGCGAGACCGCTGCGGCCGATGCAGCCTTCGCGCAAGCCATGAAGCTGCAACCCGACGACAGCCGGCTGCGCACCGCGATGGCCTTGTCCAGCCTGGCCAAGGGCCAGGATGTCACGGCGATCAACGAACTGCAGTCCATCGCAGCCAACGACAAGAGCACGATCGCCGACCTGGCTTTGATCAACGCCAGACTGCGCCGCAACGACTTGCCCGGTGCCTTGAAGGCGGTCGATGCGCTGGCGATCAAGCTGCCGCGCGATGCGCTACCCGACCAACTGCGGGGCCGCATCGCACTGCAGCGCAAGGATTTCGCCGCTGCGCGCCAGTCCTTTGAGGCTGCACTGACCAAAAATGCAGACGACTTGCGAGCGCTGTCGGGCCTGGCCTCGCTAGACCTGGCCGACAAGCAGCCGGCGGCCGCCAAGGCCCGCTTCACGTCCCTGCTGCGACGCCAGCCACAGCACGCTGGTGCGATGTTGGCGCTGGCCGACATCGGCTTGCGCACAGGCGCTCCGCCCGAAGAGACCACCGCCTGGCTGACCCAGGCCATCGAAGCCGAGCCCTCGGCCGCGAAACCCCGATGGCTGTTGGCCGACCTGCAGCTGTCCTCCGGCAAGACCGCCCAAGCCCTGGCCGTGGCCCAGGCCGGCGTGACCGCCTTGCCAGATGACCCCGCACTGCTCGACCGCCTGGGCCGCGCCCAGCTCGCCAGCGGCCAGGTCGAACAAGCCGTCGTCAGTTTCTCCAAGCTCGCGACCCTGGCGCCGAAGTCAGCGCTGCCACAGCTGCGACTGGCCGATGCCCATGCTGCTGCCCGCAACCGCCCCGCGGTGGCCGCCGCGGTGAAGCGGGCTGCCGAGATCGACGGCGATTCGCTGCCCGTGCAGCAAGCCCAGATCAAGCTGGCGATGCTCAACGACAAGCCCGACCAGGCGCTAGGGGTGGCGCGCCGGGTGCAGTCTCAGCGGGCCGAGCAGGCCGTGGGCTTCGGGCTCGAGGCCGATATCGAGATCGACCGCAAACAATGGGACGCCGCGGCGATCGCGCTGCGCAAGGCCATCGCACGCCAACAGCCCGGCGACAGCGCCACGCGCCTGCACGGGCTGCTGCTGGCCGGCAAGAAAGCCGCCGAAGCCGACAAGCTGGCCGACGAGTGGCGCCGATCCCATCCCGACGACTTGGGCTTCTTGCTCCACCTCGGCGACACCGCGTTGGCCAACAACAACCCGGGCGGGGCCGAACCGCAGTACCGGCTTGTGCTGGACCGCCAGCCCGACAACGTGCTGGCGCTCAACAACCTGGCCTATTCGATGGCACTGCAGAAGAAACCGGGCGCGCTGGCGCTGACCGAGCGGGCGCAGCAGATTTCGCCCGACGTGCCCGCGCTGATGGACACGCTGGCCTTTTGCCTGGCGGCCGAAGGTCAGCTGGCGCGTGCTGTTGAGGTCCAGGCCCAGGTGGTCGCCGCAGCGCCCAAGGCCGCGCCTTTTAGACTCCAACTGGCCAAGCTTCTCTTGCAATCCGGCAACAAGCCCGGTGCCAGAGCCGAGCTCAACACCTTGGCCAAGCTGGGCACCGGATTTGCCCGCCAGACCGAGGTCGCCGAAATGCTGAAATCCATGGGCAGCTGAAGCCGCGCTGGGAGGGCGCGCTCGTCATGCCGCCAGCTCTTGCACCCGCAGCATCTCAGCGAGGCAAACCAGCGGGCCAGAAACCCCAGCGCCGCTGCGTGGCCATCACCACCGGTAGCGCAACGACAGACGCCAGGTGCGGGGTGCCTCGGCGTAGATGAACAGCGGGGACTTCGCGGACAGGCGCACATCGCTGAGGTTGTCCACCCCAGCGCCGAGTGCGACCCGAGGCCCGAGTTGCCACGAGCCCTGGGCGCCCACCAGGGTCACGGCCGGCACAGGCTGCAGCGCTTGGCCGGCCACCAGCGAGGCCAGCAGCTGATCATGCGTGTGGTCGGCGCGAAGGCCAGCGCGCCACGCACCGCCCTCCCAGTCGATCCGTGCCCCCAGCGTGTGTCGCGGGCGCTTTTCCAAGCGCGCCCCCAAGCCATCGGTGGCATCGAGGTACTGGTAGTTCAGCACGCTCTTGAAGCCGCCCCCGATCATGACAGTCGCCGTGGTTTCCAGGCCTTGCAGTCGCGCGCGGTCGGTGTTCTCAAAGACGTAAGTGCCGCGCCCGGCCGCGCTGCTGAGCAGCTTGGTGATGATGAGATTCTTGACGCGGTTGGCAAACAACATGGCTTGCACGCTGGCGGCGGGCGTCTCCCACCCGGCGCCCACTTCGACCGAGTCATTGGTCTCGGGTCGCAAGCTGGGGTTGGCGAAGTACGTGTTTGGGCCTTCGTCTTCCTGGTAGCCAGTGGTGATCTGCTTGAGCGTGGGCGCCTTGAAGCCATGCCCCATGCCCGCCTTGATCGTCCACTGTGGCGTCGCATGCCAGACGGCGTAGGCACGCGGGCTGGATTCGCTGCCAAACAGTTCGTTCCGGTCGTGCCGCAGGCCCAGCGTGAGCGCCAGCGACTTGTCGAATTCGATCTCGTCTTGCAGGTACAGCGAGCGGTGCTGAACCACGCCGTGCCCGCCCGTCAGCTTGTCGTTGTAGAGCATCTCGTTGCGCAACTCTACGCCGCCGGTGAGCAACTGCCCGCGCGCGGCTAGCAGTGACACCTGGCCTTCGAGCACGCGGTCCATAGGCTTGTTCGGGCGCAGTGAGGCCACACCGTTGCTGCGGGTGTTGCTCACCTCCACCGAGCTTTCGTAGGCCCGCAGCAGCGTGCGCCATTCACGCTCGCCTTGCCAGTCAGCCTTCCAGTCCAGCGAGGTCTGGCGCCGATCGACGTCGGTGATCGAATCGTAATAGCGCTTCAAACCTGAGCGCTCACGCGCGCCGGCACCACGTTCTTCGTGGCCCGCTCGGGTCTCCAGTTCCACACGCTGACCGGTGGCCGGCAACCACGACAACTGCAGCGCAGCGTCGAGTTTGTGGCGGCCTTCGAGGTCGCTGATGCGCTCGTTGGCAGCCGAATCGATGCGCTGGCGACCCACGTCGGCCGCTGTGACAGCCAGCCGCAAGGCTTCGCCGAGCGGGCCGGCCACACGCAACGCGGCGCGATGCCCGCTGCCACCGCGCGCACCGTCAGCCTGGGTGCCCTCCGTCAAGACCGAGCCGCTCCAAGCGGTCCCCGCCGGGCGCGTGATGATGTTGACCACACCACCCAGCGCCTCCGCGCCGTAAAGCACCGACATCGGCCCGCGAATGACCTCGATGCGCTCGATGTCCTCGGTCGCAATCCAGTCCCCCTGGAAATCGGTGTGGCCCACCACACCATCGCTGGCAGCGATGCGCTTGCCGTCGACCAGGATCAGCGTGTGGCGGCTGTCCATGCCACGCAGGCTGATCACCTTGCGCCCAGAGATCGTCCGCCCTTGCACCGAGATGCCGGTCTCGCCGCGCAGCGCATCGAGCACGTTGTCAGCACCGCGGTCTTCAATCTGCGTCCTGGTGACCACCGTCATGGCCGCCGGCGCATCGATCAAGGCCATCGCGTGGCGCGTGGCGGTGACCACCACGGTCTCCGGCAACAGCGGGTCGGCCGCAACAGCCCAGGCGGGTGCAAGACCGGTCTCGATCAAGAGCCACAAGCAAGTCATGGGTCGCAAGCGCATGGTGGATTCTTCGCGGTGGGTTGTCATGCCAGCAGGATGCGGGCGCTGGCCACCGCTGGCCTTGACTTGGTTTGGCTTTTCACGCAAGCCCCGGGGTCGACTCGCGATCGGCTTGAACCAGCTTAAGGACTTCGCGCGGATGCAGGCCGACGATTCGATGCACAACCATTTGCCGACCACAAGAGGATGAATGCAACCATGAAGCGTCTTTCACTGCCACCCATTGCGCTCGCGCTGTTGCTCGCTGCAACCCCGCTGCTGACCGCCGCTCAAGACAAGAAGCCCGTCAGCCCAGCCGAGTTGGCGTACCAGGCCGGTACCTCGCCGCTGGGCGAAGTACCGATGTACCAAAGTGCCAACCCGAAAGCGCCGAAGATGACACAGGCCGAGTTCGATCTCGGCCGCAAGACCTACTTCGAACGCTGCGCAGGCTGCCACGGCGTGCTGCGCAAGGGCGCCACCGGCAAGCCTTTGACGCCAGACCTCACGATCGGCAAGGGCACCGATTACCTGAAGATCTTCATCGCCTACGGTTCGCCCGCCGGCATGCCGAATTGGCTGACCTCGGGCGAGATGGACGAGAAAACGGTCGACGTCATGGCCCGCTACGTGCAGCAAGACCCGCCGGTGCCACCCGAGTTCGGCATGGCGCAGATGAAGTCGACCTGGAAGGTCATCGTCGCGCCGGCCGATCGGCCGAAGAAGAAG
>CALQBT020000123.1 GCA_943328885.2 Bordetella parapertussis
GCCCGACTTGCCGGCGCCGCGGCGCTGCAATCGATCGCCAACCAGCGAGATCACCCAGGCGGCGGTACCGACGCAGTCGGCGGCCAAAGCCCGGCGCACCGCGCTGATGTTGGCCATCGCGCGGCCGCGGCCATCGCCGGGCGCGCCGATCGCGTGGTGGCGCGGCACACGGACCTCGTCGAATCGGAACGCCGCGTGGTGGCTGCCGTCGAGCGAGCTGAAACGCCGCGACAGCGTGACGCCAGCGCAGTCGGTGTCGATGATCACCATCGACGGGCCCTGGCCCTCGATCTCGACCAGCGCGGTCATGAACGAGGCCTCGGCACCGCCGGTGACATAGGACTTCTGGCCATTGACCACCAGAAAATCTCCGTCGATGCGGGCCCAGGTCGGGCGCGGCGCATCGGCCGGTTCGGTGAAAGCGAATCCGCCGCGCTTGTCGCCAGCCAGCAGCGGCAGCAGATGGCTGCTGCGCAGCGGCTCGCCCAAGCCCTTGAGCACGCCAGCACCGGCACCGAACACACCGCTGAGCTGGCCGACGCCCAAGCTGGCCAAGGCCTCGCGAACGACCAACAGCGCGAGTGCCGAGGCGTCGGCCGACTGCGTCAGGCCGTAGACGCCGGCAGCTTTCGAGGCCTCGCGGACCCGGGCCGACCGGGTGGCTGCGTCGAGCGCCGCATCGTCTCGCAGCGCGACGAGTGGGTCTAGGGCCAGCGCTGTGGCACGGTCGCGCAAGGCCAGCAATTCGGGAGACAGAAATTCGGGCATGGTCGTGTCAGCCGGGTGAACGATCGAGCCGACCGACGCTGCCGCCCCGCAGCAGATCCAACACGAGGTTCGAGAGCGTGACCCTGTTGGGGAAGACAGCGCTCGCAAGGTGGCGGCGCTTGAACTGCGGTGGGTGTGGCGTCATGGGATTTTCAGAAATACAGGGCAGGGCGCAAGCGGCTGTGCCCTCGATCTTGCCACGCCGGCAGCACAGATGGGCAGCAGCCCAGCAAAGGGTTTTCACCCGCGACCGCGATCCAGACGCAGGCATGATCGACCGTCTTGTTTTGAACCGTCTCAGCCATTGCCTCAACCGAGGGGAAGACCCATGGGAAAGACCTTGCTCACGATCGCCGCTGCCGGTGTCTTGTCCTGCCTGGCGATGGATCTGTGGCAACAAGTCCTCAAGCGCCTGGCGGGTGTTCCTGCCAGCAACTGGAGCCTCGTCGGTCGCTGGTTCCTGTCGCTGCGGCAAAGCGGCACGATGTACGCACCGACGATTGCCAGCATGCCGGCGGCACCGCGCGAAACAAGCATCGGCTGGCTGGTTCACTACGCGGTGGCGATCGGCTACGCGCTGATCTTCTGGCTGTTGATGGTGCCTCTCCATGTCCTGACGCCCTCGCTGCTCACGGGCTTTGTCTTCGGCGCCCTCAGCGTGGCCGTGCCATGGTTTTATTTCATGCCCTGCATGGGCAACGGCGTGATGGGCAGCAAAACAGCCAATCCCAGGCGGGCCTGCGCGGTGTCGCTGTCAAACCATCTGGTCTTCGGCATCGCGATGGCCTGGGCATTCCGGCTGCTGCACGCCTGAGCCGGCGGCGGCGCAGCTCAGTCCAACATCGGCGTGAACCCAGGGTCGCCTCGGTGCATCGCTCGCTGGTAGGCCGGTCGCTGGCCGATGCGCTGCAGGTAGGCCCGTATCTGGGCATAAGGCGCCAGGTCCACTGGCATGAACTTGCGCATCGTCGTCAGCGTGAAGACGGTCATGATGTCGGCGGCCGTGAACTCGGCGCCGGCAAGATAGTCAGCCCGGCCCAAGCGCTCATCGACCAGGTCGAAAGCGCGGGCGAGCCGCCCGCTGACCGCTGCCAGCACCGGATGATCGGGCGCCAGACCGAGCCGACGCACGATCATGCTGCGGCCCATGTTGGACTGCAGGTTCGCGTTGGCGAAATGAAACCAGTAGAGGTACTGCGCAAAATCCGGGTGCGTCGGTCCCAGCGCGAGACGGCCGTCACCGTACTTGGCGATGAGGTAGCCAAGGATCGCGCCCGACTCGGCCAGCAGCAGATCACCGTCGCTGATCACCGGGGCAGCACCCAGGGGATGGAGGTCTTTGAGTGCCGGTGGCGCGAGCATCGTCACCGCGTCGCGCTGGTGGCGAACGAGCTCGTAGGACAGACCGAGTTCTTCGCACAGCCAGATGACCCGCTCCGACTGAGAAATTCCGAGGTGGTGGATCACCAGCATGGGGTTCGCGCCTTTTCAATCTCGTTGAGCCGAAAATCCTGTTCCGAGCACCCGGCATCGACCCTGCGCAGGTTCACAGAAGTAGAGTGTGGGCCATCAGGCAAGATCTGACAACGAGATACGGAGATGACGATGAGCTATGACGCGCCCTTTGCCGGGCTGAAGGTGGTCGATCTCAGCCAGGGCATTGCGGGGCCCTACTCCGCGATGCTGCTCGCACAGCAAGGCGCGCAGGTCATCAAGGTCGAAGGACCGGGCGACGGCGACTGGAGCCGGGTGTTGGGTGTGCGCTACGGCGAGCACACCGCTTTCTCGATCATCGGCAACCTGGGCAAGCGCAGCGTCGCGATCGACCTCAAGCAAGACGAGGGCAAGGCAGTGCTGTGGCGCATCATCGAAGGCGCAGATGTGTTCATCGAAGGCTTTCGCCCTGGCGTGATCCAGCGCCTGGGTTTCGACTACGAAGCGGTCTCGGCGCGCGAGCCGCGGATCCTTTACCTGTCGATCTCGGGCTTCGGGCAACAAGGCCCGCTGGTCGGGCGCCCGGCGATGGACCCGGTGCTGCAGGCCTTCACGGGTCTGACCGGCGAAAACCATGGCGAGGATGGCATCCCGCACCGTGTGCCGGTGATCCCGGTCGACATGGTGACCGCGCTCTACGCTTTCCAGGCCTTGTCGTCGGCGATCTATGCGCGCCGCGACGAGCCACGCGGACGCTATCTGGACGCCAGCCTGATGCAGTGCGCAGCCGGCCTGCAGGCGATCCGCATGATGTCGTCGATCCTCGAGGGCGGGGCGGTGCGCCCGGGCGGTTCACCCGCGGGCATCTTCCGCACCGCCGACGGCTGGATGTCGGTCACGACGATCCACGACCGCGACTGGTTGGCCTTGTGCGGCGCGATCTCGCGGCCCGACCTGGCCGCCGAGCAGCGCTTCAACAAAGTCGCCGATCGCCATGCACAAGACGGCGAAGTGATGGGCATGCTGCGGTCGATTTTTGCCACCCAGTCCACGGCCTACTGGTCACAGCGCCTGGCCGACGCCAATGTGATGCACGAACGGGTCAATCGCTATGCCGACTTCGTCGAAGAACCGCAGGTCCAGGCCACCGGCCTGATCTCCTGGCTCGAGCAGGCCGGCGTGCCGCGCAAGGTGCCGGTGGCCAATCTGCCAGGCATGGCGCGCTTTGCTGACGGCTCGCCGCTGGCCACTGCGCCCGTGGTCGGCCAGCACACGGCACAGGTGATGGCTGAATGCGGCTACAGCGCCTCAGACATTGCCGGCCTGGCAGCGCGCGGCGTGATCGGCGTGAGCAAGCGAGCCGATGCCTGAGCTTGCCGCGCGCTGCGCCCGAGCACAGCGGTCCGAGTCGACAGGCTAGGCCGCTGCCCGCTGGGACGCTACGGCCAGCGCAGACCCATCATCGATTCGCCGCAGCGCCGGGCGCCAGCTTCGACGTCAAACCTGGTCAAACCACCGAGCCAAGACATGCCAACCCAACCCGTCGACCTGAGCCCTCCAGACATCGGACCCTACCGCGCCAGCAACACCGGCGTCGACTGGGTCCATCTGCTGGACTCTGGCCGTCCCGGCCCGACGGTGATGGTGCAGGCACTCACCCACGGCAACGAGTTGTGCGGCGCGATCGCGCTCGACTGGTTGTTCCGCCAAGGCATGGGCAGCACGCTCGGGCCGCTGCAGGGCCGGCTGATCCTGAGCTTTGCCAATATCGAGGCCTATGCGCGTTTCGACCCCCTGAACCCCAGCGCTTCGCGCTGTGTCGACGAGGACCTGAACCGGGTCTGGACCGATGCGGTGCTGTTCGGCGGCGGCGACTCGGTGGAGTTGCGCCGCGCACGCGCGCTGCAGCCTTTTGTCGACGCGGCCGACTCCTTGCTAGACATCCACTCGATGCAGGATGCCTGCCGGCCGCTGATGGTCTGCGGGACCTTGGACAAGGGCGTCGCCTTCGCACGCCGCCTCGGCATGCCAGGCGACCTGCTGATCGACACCGGCCATCCCTCTGGCATGCGGATGCGCGACCGAGGCGGTTTCGGTGACCCCGCCAGCCCTCGCAACGCGCTCTTGATTGAATGCGGCCAGCACTGGGAGCGATCCAGCGCCGAGGTCGCGATCGACAGCCTGGTGCGCTTTCTGCGGCTGACAGGCTGCGTCAGCGACGCTTGGGCCGAGGCCCGCTTGCGCCTGGCCTTGCCGCAGCGCCAGCAACTGGTGCGCGTCGATCAAGCCATCGTCGCGCTGAGCGACGATTTCCACTTCCTGTTCCCGGTCCACGGCCTGGACGTGATCGCCGCGGCGGGCACCGCTTTCGCACAAGACGGCAGCACGGTGTTCAGCACCGCTCACGACAACACCGTGATGGTGATGCCCAGCATCGACCACGGCAAGCCTGGCAACACCATGGTCAGATTGGGTCGCTTCGAGGTCTAGGTATAGGTACGGGGCGGCTCGGTCAGCCTGACCCGGCTGACCACCGGCAAGCCTTCAAGCCCCTGGCTGCCGGCCAGCAGCAGCGCACGCCCAGGCGTGCGCGCGGCATCGGTCAGCGCCTGCGCCAGGTAGGCCAGTGAAACCCTGTCGAGCCCGGCGCAGGGTTCGTCGAGCAGCGTCAGCGCGCAACCCGCGGCCAGCGCCGCGGCCAGGCCAGCCTTGCGGCGCGATCCGGTCGACAGCGCGTACATCGGCTTGGCCAGGTGCGGCGTCAGCTCGAAGCCGGCGAGGTGGCGCTGCCAGGCGGCCAGGTCCAGCCCGGGATGGAGTTCGCGCTGAGCGGCCATCATCGCGGCCGGCGTCAGCGCATCCCAGGCCGGTTCGCGCGGATCAAACCAGCAGCAATGCCGTCGATAAACCAAAGGTTCGGCGGCCCATCGGTGGCCCGCCAGCGTGAGCTCTCCGCCTTGATTGACCAGGTCGCCGGCCAACAGCCGCATCAAGGTCGTCTTGCCGCTGTCGCCCTCGAGCAGCGTCAGCCCGGCGGGCAGGTCGGCGCACCAGTGGGCAAACAGCGCCGCCTGACCAGGATACGCAAAACACAGTCCACGCACTTGCAGGACCGGGGGCAGGGGTTTGGGCATGGCCGGTACTTTACGGGCTGAGCGCGCAGCCGGCCTGGCAAATCGGCCCGGCGAGCCGTCGAAGGCATTGCGCTGAAGGCCTCGGCCAACGGCACAATGCGCCAAACCATGGAGGAACTCTGAATGACATTCAATTTTCTTGGCAAACGTGTCGTCGTCGCTGGTGGCAGCCGCGGCATCGGCCGCTCGATTGCGCTGGGCTTCGCAGCAGCCGGCGCCGACGTTTCGATCTGCGCCCGAGGCGCACAAGCACTCGAGGCCACCCGCGCTGACCTGGCGCAGCATGGCCACCGCGTCCATGCGGCGGCCTGCGACCTGGCCGACGCCAAAGATGTCGCGGCCTACGTTGCGTCAGCGATCGCAGCGCTCGGCGGCGTCGACGTGTTGGTCAACAACGCCTCGGGTTTCGGCATGGGTGACGACGAAGCGGGCTGGGCCGCAGGCCTGTCGGTGGACGTGATGGCCATGGTGCGTGCCTCGCACGCGGCGGTGCCTGCGCTGCTGGCGAGCCCGGGCAGCTCGATCGTCCACATCTCGTCGATCTCGGGCTTCACGCCGTCGACCCGGGCGCCAGCCTATGCTGCGGTCAAGGCGGCGATGATGAGCTACACCCGAAGCCAGGCGGCGATGCTCGCGCGCCAGGGCGTGCGGGTGAACTGCATCGCGCCAGGCTCGATCGAGTTTGACGGCGGCGTCTGGGACCTGCGCAAGCAAGCCGGAGACGCACTCTACGACCGCACGCTTGGCAGCATCCCGTTCGGCCGCATGGGCACGCCCGAGGAAATCGCCGAGGTCACGCTGTTCCTGGCTTCGCACCATGCACGCTGGGTCACCGGACAGGTGATCGCAGTCGACGGCGGACAATTGCTCGGCGCCTGACCAAGCATCCGAGGCGGCGCTGCCTCTATAGTCGACTATAGTTCACTCTAATTGGGCTCAGGCCCTGATTGGAGTGAGCCCATGCCCGTCTTTCATCGCACCGCGCTGGCCCAGGACATCGCCACCAAGCTGGTGAGGCCGCCTGCCACCTCGGCGTCCGGCTCAGGCCTCTTTCTTGCGGCGCCGCGACGCACGGGCAAGAGCACATTCTTGCGTGAGGATTTGCGACCCGCACTGGAGGCCTTGGACGTGTTGGTGGTCTACGCCGACCTCTGGGAGAACAAGGCCGCCGACCCTGGCGTGGTCATCATCGGGGCCATCCGGGCCGCACTGGCGCAGCGCGAGGGTGTCGTGGCTCGCCTAGCGCGTGCCACCGGGATGGAAAAAGTGACCGTGGGAGGGCTTGGCTTCAACCTCGACAAGCTCGGCATGCCCGACGGTGTGTCGCTGTCCGCAGCCTTGTCGGCCCTGTCGGATGAGACCCAGCGGCTGATCGTGCTGATCATCGACGAGGCCCAGCACGCCATCACCAGCGAAGCGGGCGCCAACGCGCTCTTTGCGCTCAAAGCCGCGCGCGATGAGCTGAACTCGAGCGCCCACCATGGCTTGCGCATCGTGGCCACCGGCTCGAACCGCGACAAGCTTGCGATGCTGCGCGCCAGCAAGGACCAGGCCTTCTTCGGCGCACCGCTCGTAGCGTTCCCACCGCTGGGCAAGGACTACATCGCCTGGTTTATCGCGCTGCTGGACTTCAAGGACGAACTCGACGTTACGCTGGTCCACGATTGGTTCTCGCAGGCGGCTTTCCGGCCCGAGGTCTTGGGTGCCGCAGTCGATGCGCTCAGCTTTGACCTGGCGGTCCAGCGCGGTGGGTACGCCGATCAGCTGCAGGCCTTGGTCGACGAGCAGATCCAAGCCAGCAACGTCGAGGCGCTGCGTGTTGTGCACAGCCTGACGCCGCTGCAATCGGCCGTCCTGCGGGTGATGGCCATGACCGGGATCGACTATGCGCCCTTCGAGCAAGACACGATGGAACGCTACCAGGCCGTGCTGTCCAAGACCGCGCCTGATGCCAAGGTGTCGCCTGACACAGCCAATGTGCAGCAAGCGCTGATCGCACTGCAGGACAAGAGCCTGGTCTGGCGTGCTGCGCGCGGCGTCTACGCGCTGGAAGATAGCTTTCTGGCAGA
>CALQBT020000124.1 GCA_943328885.2 Bordetella parapertussis
CAGCGTGCATCGAGGCGCAGGTAGCGATCGCCGAGCCGGTCTTCCATCATCGCTTGCACATGCTGTTGCTGCACCGACACCATCGTCATGATCAGCCGCCCATCGGACAACCAGCCGACTGCGCCAGCGTCCTCAGCAGGCGCCTGGCTGGGCTGGTAGCCTGCGGTCGCGGTGCCTATCGACAGCACCCGAATCCTCGCTTCGTCAATGGCCATGAAATGCTGCGCCTCGTGCAGCGCCACCTGGTCGGGCGCGACCGCAAACAGCCCCCCATCGGCGTAGAGTTCATCGCCGATGCGCACGGCTGGGAAATAGGCCGGCGCAGCGCAGCTCGCCATCGTGGCATCGACAATCAGCGTCGCCTCGTCGCCCTTGGACGCCGCCACATGTGGGCTCTTGAAGACCTTGGTCTGGCTGCGGCTGATGTTGACCGCCGGCAGCAGCACCGGGTGGCGCGCCTCGGACAAGGTGCGCTTGCCCAGGCGTGCGGTCAAGGCCTCGCGCAGCACCTGCCCGCTGTACTTCGGACCCAACACCGATCGCGTCAGGTCCAGCAAGCGCCCCATCGCGCCGCTGGGCAGCGCCCGCGCGGAGAAAACCTCGGCGCCATGCTGCTGGAACAGCTCGACGATCTCGCTCAGCGGCACTTCGAGCGCCACCGCTGCAGCCAGGATTGCGCCCACCGACGTGCCCGCGACCAGGTCGAAACGCCGACCGATCGGCACGCCCACCCGCGCCTCCAGCGCTGCCAGCAACGCAGCGGTGTACAGGCCCAGAAAACCGCCCCCCGACAAGGCCAAGATGCGGAACGGCGCGGCCGTCGGCCGACCCAGTGCCGCGCCAGCAGACGGCTCGACAGGTCGGGAAGCATTCTGAATTTCTGCACTGACCACAACGGCTCCCGAGTTGCTGGCCCGAACCGGCCATGGCCGTATCAGGTGCTCTCGAACCGTCGACCGCCTTGCGTGCGATCAAACCCCAAGCGCAAGGCTTGGCCGGCACACCCGGGTGGTCAGGCGTCGAAGCGGTCCAGCACCTGCCCCGGGCCACGCTCGAGCGCGACATAGTCCTGGCCGTCATGGACCTTGACGCCGTTGACCCAGACGCCGTGCACGCCACGCGGCTCACGCACCATGCGAGAGCCGCCGCCGGGCAGGTCGAGCAGCGACTTCGGCCGCGAGATGCCCACGCTGGCCGGGTCAAACAGCAGCAGATCGGCCGGCGCACCCACCTGCAATCGGCCGCGCTCTGGAATCCGGAAACGCTGCGCCGGCTCGCTGGTGAGCCTGCGTATGCCTTCTTGCAGGCTGAACTCGCCGGTCTCGCGAACCCAATGGGCGAGAAAATACAAGCCGAAACCAGCGTCGCACATGTAGACCAGATGCGCCCCGGCGTCCGACAGCGTGACCACGCTGGCGCGGTGCTTGAGCAGCGGCGCGACGCCCGCGTCGACGTTCTGGAACAACTTGCCGACGAAACCTGTCTTCAGGCCCTCGGCAATCGCCAGATCGAAGAAGACATCGACCGGGTCCAGTCCTCGGCCAGCAGCGATCGCCGCCAGCGTCATGCCTTCGAGCTCGCGGTGTTCGGCCAGGGCCGCAACGCTGAGCTCGATGCGGTCCCAGTTGCCCAGAAACAGCACGCCCGCCCTGGGCTGGCGCAAGTCCTCGCGGAACTTGGCGCGGAAAGCCGGGTCGGCGTAGATCGCCGGCAGCGCCTCGGCGGCCACGCCCTTGATCGCATCGAAAGCGCTGTGGCTGAGCAGCAAGTAGGGGTCGGTGAGCTTGAAATCGAAAGACAGCGGTTGGCAGCTGCTCAGGATGTAGACCTCGTGGCCGCGGTCCAATGCCTGCCCGCAGGCCTCGTAATACGACAGCCCGAGCGCGGGCTTGGCTTCGTTGTACATCGACAACACGGTCGAGATGTAGACCGGTCGCCGGGTCCGTTCGGCGATGGCCTCCATCTTCTGCGGCGTCAACCGGGACCCGGTCGCCGACATGAACACCCCACGCCCGACCTCGCCGAGCACATCGGTCAAGCTCTGCAACTCGGCGTCGCTGGCGATCGTCGAGGGCATCGGCAGGCCGCCGTAGCCGCTGTGGTTGGGCGAAAAAGATGACGCAAAACCGATCGCCCCGGCGTCCATCGCCTCGCGCAGCAAGCGGCGCATCTCGCCGAGCTCGGCGTCGGTCGGCACCGCGCGCTCGGACCCGGCATCGCCCATCACTGCGGTTCGCAGCACCGAGTGACCGGCAAAGACCGCGGTGTTGAGGTAAGGGCCGGTGCGGCGCAGCGCCGCCATGTACTCGGGAAAGGTCTCGAAGCTCCAATCCACGCCGGTCAGCAGCGCGTTCAAGTCCATGCCCTCGACGACCGAAAGGTTCTTCATCATGGTCTCGCGCATGCCTGCAGGACAGGGCGCGACGCCGAAACCGCAGTTGCCGATCACCGCGGTGGTCACGCCCAGTGCGGGCGACGGCGACATGGTCCGGTCCCAGGTAACCTGGGCGTCGTAATGGGTGTGCAGGTCGACGATGCCAGGCATCAACGCCAGGCCGGCAGCGTCGAGGGTTTCGCGCGCTGGCGCGCTGACCCGGCCGATCTGCGTGATGCGGCCAGCATCGACCGCGACATCGGCCAGCACAGGCGCGTTGCCCAGGCCGTCGTAGACCTGCGCACCGCGAATCAGTAGATCGTGCATCATTTTTCCAATGTAGTTCGGGCCCATGACCCTTGGGGAGCCAGCCGGACGCCAGCACCCAGTGCCCAGCGCAGCGTGTTGCGCGAAGCTGTTGACTGTAGGGGCTTGAACGAGGCAAGGGCCAGGGGGAATGCCCTAGCTGCCCGGAGCTCGCGGGTCGATGGCCTGTTCGTTCGCGCATCGGTACGAAAGTTGCTGCCCCTTGGCGACGGGCAACACCCACCGATCCACCGCTGAACCAGATCCCGAGCCTTCTTCGCCGAGGCTGCGCAGGCTGCCGATCGACGATGGGGCCGCTTCGAAGTCCGTCGATCATTTCGACGTGTTGCCCAACTGGGCTGCCCAGCACAGCGGCGCGCAGGCGCTGCCGCTCAAGGCATGATGCGCCCGGGCCAGCCCTTGCCCCAAGATTCCCCTTGACGCTTGCCAAGCGCTGGCACCATGACCCAAGCATCACTGCCGATCCGCTATCCGAGAGCCGAGCTCCAGCGCATCGTCCAGGCCTTGTTCGAGGACACCGGCCTGGAGGCCGACAAAGCCTGTTGTGTCACAGACGCCTTGATCACAGCCGACTGCATGGGCCACAGCACCCATGGCCTGGCCCTCGCGTCCTGGTACCTGGAAGCCGCGCGCAACGCGGGCATGACGCTGGTCGGCGAGCCCAGGGTGGTCAACGACCGCGGCGCCTGCGTCACCTGGGATGGCCGGCGCCTGCCGGGGGCCTGGCTGATCCGCCGTGCGATCGATCTGGCGCTTGAGCGGATCGCGCAGCACGGCGTCGTGACCGTGGCCATCGGCAACAGCCATCACACCGGCGCGCTCGCCGTCTACCTGCCGCGGCTGACCGAGCGCGGGCTGATGGTGCAGTTGCTGAACTCAGCGCCCAGCAGCGCCGGCGTCGCGCCTTTCGGCGGCACCCGACCGGTGCTGACCCCGAACCCGCTGGCTGCCGGCATACCGACACCGGGCGCACCGATCCTGCTCGACATCAGCGCGTCGATCACCACGCTCAACAGCGCTCGCCAGCGCATCGAGCGCGGCGAACGATTCCCCGGGCTGTGGGCGATGGACCGCGACGGCCAAGCCACCGACGACCCCGCCGCCGTCGCGCGCGGCGGCGGCAGCCTGCTGCCGGCGGGCGGACTAGACCATGGCCACAAAGGCTACGGTTGGGCGCTGCTGGCCGAAGCCCTGTCCCAGGGTCTGTCGGGCCAGGGCCGCGCCGACGAACCCAAGGGCATCACGACGGCGGTATTCCTGCAAGTGACCGACCCGGCAGCTTTTGCAGGCCTTGCAGCCTTCACGCGCCAGACCGGTTGGCTGGTCGATGCCTGTGCAGCCAGTCCGCCGCGGCCCGGCGGCCCCCCGGTTCGGCTGCCGGGCCAGCAGGCTTTCCAGTGCCAGGAACAGGCGGCCAGACTGGGCGTGCCAGTGGCTGGCGCGATCGTCCAGGCCTTGCGCCCGCTGGCCGAGGCCGGCGGGCGGGCCTGGCCTGCGCCCACGGTATGAAGCCGCTCTTATTTACAGTTATTTATTGGATTTGAAGCCGGCATACAAACCGGCGGAGATGATCAGCGCAGTGCCCAGCCAGGTGAAGAAATCCGGAATATCGGCAAACATCAGGTAGCCCACGGCCACCGAGCCGATCATCTGCCAGTAATTGAACGGCGACACGAAGTTGGCGGGCGCGTAAGTCATCGCACGCGCCAAGCAGTAATGCCCCGAAGCGCCCAGCGCGCCCAGGCTGCCAAGCAGCAAGCAATCGACAAGCCCGGTCGGCGTGGTCCACGAAAAAGGCACGACCAGGCTCATCAGCACAGAGCCGACCAAGGCCGAGTAGACCACCGATGTTTCCGGGCGATCCGTGCCTGCCACCCGCCGGGTCAGCAACTGGTATATCGCATAACAGAGTGAGCTGACGACGATCAGCAGCGATGCGGGCTGGAACAGTGCAGACCCGGGTCGAACGACCACCAGCACGCCAATGAAGCCGACCGCCACCCCCATGGCCCGCGCCGGTGTGACTTTTTCTTTCAGCATCGGTCCGGCCAGCACCATCACCAGCAGCGGGGCGATAAAGGAGATCGCCGATGCCTGGGCGATCGAGACGAATTTGATGGCCGCGAAGTACAGCGTCGTGGACGCCAGCAACATGCAAGAGCGCAGGATCTGCAACCCGGGGCGCTGGGTCTTGACGATGTCCGGCCCGTAGCGCGGCAGCAGCACCAACAGCACCAAGATCAGATGGCCGAACGTTCGGGCCCACACCACTTGCTCGGATGAGTAGCGTTGGCTCAGCAATTTGACCAGACCGTTCATCACCGGGAAGAACGTGCAGGCCAGACACATGAACAAGACAGCCATCAGCGGACGGAAGCCAGGTTTGGAGATGTCGCTCATCCAGCGACGATGGGCAGGCTTGCGGACTTGGTTGGGCTGCGCGAGGGCATCGAACCCGCGCGCTGACGAGCCGCCCGCGAACGCCGATGCCTGGCCAAAGGCGTCATGGGCTCAGGCTGCCGCTGCATTCTGCGCGATCCTTCTGGCGGTCGGGTAGTCGGCCTTGCCGTTGCTGGCGCGCAGGACTTCGTGGGTGGCGAACACGCGCTTGGGCGTCTTGTAGCCGGCCAGCGCCTGGCGGACATGGGCGCGCAACTCGTCTTCGACCAGCGTCGCACCCTCGGCAAGGCGGACCACGCCGGTGACGGACTGACCCCACTTGTCATCGGCCAGGCCGATCACCAGCGCGTCTTCCACCGACGGATGGGTCTTGAGCGCTTCTTCGACCTCTTCCGGGAAGACTTTCTCGCCCGCCGTGTTGATGCAGGCGCTGCCGCGGCCAAGCAGGGTCAGGCTGCCGTCGGTTTCGACCACACACCAGTCGCCGGGGATCGAGTAGCGAACCCCCTCAATGACACGGAAGGTGCGCGCCGATTTCTCATCGTCCTTGTAGTAGCCGACCGGATTGGGTGGGCCGATGGCCACCATCCCGGATTTTCCGGAACCCGGCTCGACGGGCTGATCGTTCTCGTCAAAGACCTTGCAGCGGCTACCCAGCATGAACTTGGCCGTCTGGACTTCGGCATCCTTGGTCATCAACGAAACACCCATGCCCAGCGCTTCCGACGACGAGAACCCATCGTTGAGCACCGCCCCCGGCATGTGCACCAGCAGCCCGGCCTTGACCTCCAGGCTCCACATCACGCCAGAGGAGATGATGACCGCGACGCTTGACAGGTCGTAGACCCCCGGCGCAGCGTTGAGCGCATTGAGCAGTGGCTTGCCAAAGGCGTCGCCGACGATCACCAGCGTCTGCGGTCGGTGCTGGTGAGCGGCCTGAAGCATCTCGACCGGGTCGAAAGTCTGGCCCTCGAGCGTGACGACGCAGCCGCCGGCGATCATCGCGCCCATCGCGGTCAACAAGCCCGTGCCGTGCATCAGCGGCGGTGCGGGCAGGATGCAGCCGCCAGGCCCTGCCTGCCGCGTGAACGCGGCCAGTTCTTCCAGCGTCTCGGGCACCGGGCCGAGCAGCCTGGGGCCCTGCAGCATGATCTCGCGAAGCTCATGGTGGGCCCACATCACGCCCTTGGGCATGCCGGTGGTGCCCCCGGTGTAGATGAAGAACTGGTCGTCACCCGCGCGGGCGATGCCCAGCGCATCGCCGTTGCCTTGTTGCGAGAGCTCGTCGAAAGACTCGGCAAACGGCGCGATGTCGCCTTCAGTGCCGACCTCGATCCAGGTCTTCACCTGGGGCAATCGGGGTCGGATCTCGGCCACCGCGTCGCGGAATTCCGAGGCGTAGACCACCGTCTGGGCATCGGCGTTGTCGAAGATGTACCAGACCTCCTGGGGCGTGTAGCGGTAGTTGACGTTCACATGGGTCAGGCGCGCCTTCCAACCCGCGGCCAGCGCGAGCAGGTATTCCGGCCGATTGCGCATGTAGATCGCGATCTTGTCACCAGGCCGCGACCCGCGAGCGAGCAGCGCGCGGGCCAGCTTGTTGGTCATCTGGACCGCTTCGCCCCAGGCGATGACGCGTCGGCCGTGGATGAAGGCCGGTGCCTGCGGTGGGACTTGCGGTCCGACCGCGTCGAGGATATCGCCGAAATTCCACTCCATCTTGTCTCCCGTCGATGCGCCGTCTTCGGCTATTGCACACACTGGCCTCAGATCGCCGAAGAGGTCGGCGGCGATTTCAAAGTTCTCGGTGATCAGCGGTTCGCGCGCATCAGGCATGGCAGTCCGGCATCGGGCTTGCGGTCGAGGTGAGGTGGGACCCGATCATGCCAGTTGCCGCCGCGCTGCTCACAAACACACGCTCGTGACGACGCCGATGCACGGCGTCGCTCACTCGGGCTTGATGCCGGCGAGGTCGGCCACACGCTTGAAGCGCTCGAACTCGCGGCGCTGGAATTCCCCCAGCGCTTTCGGACCCATCATCATCGGGGCGGAAGGCAAGGACGCATGGTAGGCCTTGCCGGCATCGGAGTTCATCACCTTCTGGATCGCTGCGGCCAGCTTCTCGACCACATCGTCCGGGGTCTCGCCGCGCACAAAGAAAGCTGACCAGACCGAGGTCTCGAAGTCGGCGAAACCGCTCTCCTTCATCGTCGGGATGTCGGGGAACATGGCCTCACGCTTGTCAGCAGTGATCGCCAGCACCCGCAGCCGGCCGCCCTTCAACAGCTC
>CALQBT020000125.1 GCA_943328885.2 Bordetella parapertussis
ACCCCGATCCAAGCCTGACAATCCAGCCCATGAACAAGATCGTGATCGTTGGCGGCGGCCATGCCGCAGCCCAGCTCTGCGGCGCTCTCGCCGAAGCCGGACTGGGTCCGCGCGTGCACCTGGTGTGCGCCGAAGCATTCTTGCCCTACCAGCGCCCGCCGCTGTCCAAGGCCTTTTTGAAGAGCCCGACCGAGGCCTTGCAGCTGCAGCGCGCCGAGTCGTGGTACGCCCAGGCCGGCATCACCGTTCACCTGGGCGACCCGGTGCTGGCGATTGACCGCGCAGCGCGCCGGCTGCGCCTGCAGTCAGGCCAGATGCTGGACTATGAGCAGCTGGTGCTGGCCACCGGCGCGCGCGCGCGTCGGCTGGCGCAGCTACCCACGACACTGGCCAACGTCGCGGTGCTGCGCGGCGCGGCCGATGCGGCGGCGCTGCGTGATCAGCTCGGCCAGGCTCAATCCTTGGTGGTGCTCGGCGCCGGCTTCATCGGCCTGGAGGTCGCCGCCACGGCGCGCGCACTCGGACTGGCGGTGCGGGTGATCGAGTCCGCGCCGCGCCTGCTGGCGCGCTCGGTCTCGGCCGAACTGGCCGCCCACATCGAGGCCACGCACAAGGCTTCAGGCATAGCGTTCAGCTTCGGCGCCAAGGTCGGCGAAGCCGAACACGACGGCAAAAAACTGCAGTCGCTGCAAGTCGATGGCCAGCGGCTGCCGGTCGAATTGCTGCTGCTGGGCATAGGCGCCGAGCCCGAAACCGCGCTAGCCGAGGCCGCCGGGCTCGCGCTCGACCAAGGCATCGTCATCGACTCGGCAATGCGCAGCAGCGACCCGGCGATCCTGGCGGTCGGCGACGTCGCACGTTTCCCGATCGCCGAAACCTGGGGCCAGGCCGGCACCCGGCTGCGGCTGGAGTCGGTGCAAAACGCCAACGACCAGGCCCGCACCGCCGCCGCCACGCTGCAAGGCCTGCCCGCCAGCTACGCCGCACTGCCCTGGTTCTGGTCAGAGCAAGGCAGCATGCGCTTGCAGATGGCCGGCTTGATGCCGGATCCGACGCTGCCGGGCGTGACCCGCCACCGCAGGCCAGGCGCCAACGCCGCGAGCTTCTCGGTGTTGCACTACGTGGACCAACGACTGGTCTGCGTCGAATCGGTCAACGCGCCGATGGACCACATGATGTCGCGCAAGCTGCTTGAGGCCGGCCGCCACCCGGCGCCCGAGTCGGCCTGCGATCCGGCGGTCGCGCTGAAGTCGCTGCTGTAGCGCGGCACGCTGGCGAGTCACAGAAACCCGATCATGGTGGCTGAGACGACCCTCAGGCCAAGCCGAGAAATCATTGTTCACTGTCGGCGTGCAGTGAATTGGAGTGCCCCTGATTTCACGAATTTCAAGCGCACTTTCAACGCCTTGCATCCGCTCGAGCGCTTGCAGTCGACGTGGAAAGAGGCAAATCCTTCAATATCTTTCTTCGACTACCGACAAGATTCCCTGGGCGCGCCCAGTTCTTGAAGAGCTCCAGTCCATCCACTTACGCCACGCCTCATCGATCACCAAGCGCTGATCTTCAGGATGATGCCTGTCAAACCCTGGCATCCGGCATGCTCCCGAGGCGCCTGGCGCTGCGCCTTTAGCCTCCACCAGATCGCCAAGACCCAGGCCTCGAGACCCCGTTGTTCCGGCGATCACCGCGCCGGCGATGTCGCATAATCGAAGCGATACCGAGTTAAATCTTAAGACTGCTGCAAAACCAGTCCGCGGGTTTTTGATCTGCATTGCACGCGGATCCGATGACATCCTGGTGCCACGACTCGAGCAAACCCCCGATCGGATTGACATGAGCGACAAAAATCCCTCAACACGCAAGCCCTCGGCCGAGGCACCGACAGCAGCGCGCGCCGCCACGGCGCCAGCCAAGACTGACGCGAAGTCGGTCAGCACCCTGCCAAAGGCCAGCCCTGGCGCCAGGGCCGGACGGCTCAAAGCAGTGCCGAAGATCGAACCCGCAGGCGCAACGAGTGGCAAGGCGCTTGCCGCCGAGGAACAAGTTTCCCCATCGCCATCGCCATCGCCCACGACCTCGATGCGGCCGCGCGCACCCAAGGCCACGGTGTCAGCCGCGGCCAGGCTTGCTGGCACCCCGCCCATCGCAAGCCCTGACGCCAGACGGCGAAAAACAGCCTCAAACACCGAAATTTCGCTAATTCCTGAGGGCAGCGACCTGATGGATGCCGCCGCCCTGGAACTGCCGGTCACGCTGCTTCCGAACTCGCAAGAAGTGGCGCAACAGGTCTCGATTTTTCAGATCTACTTTGAAGCCGCGCAACTCGAGCAACTCGATCCGGGCTTCATCCCCTGGGACAACGCGGGCCATGACAGCCTGCTGCGCGAATTCGATGTCTTCGAACGCCTGGCCGCCGAGCCAGGGGTTCAGATCGCGCCGCTGTGGGGTGCGCTGTCATGGCGCTTCTTCGAGAAGACCGGCCTGACTGCCGAGAACCTGCACCATGCGCTGCAAGCGAATCCGGGCTGCGACCTGTACTACTGCAACCCCAGCACCGAGTCAGAGGCGGTCTATGCCAACCTGTGGCAGCAGGGTGTGACGGCGCATCCTGCGTTCCGCGAAGTCTGTGAATCGGTGTTCGAGGCGGCGGGGTTGGACCTGCAACAGCTCGACAAGATCACGCCGTCGCAAGGGTTTTCGTCCTGCAATTACTTTATCGGCAGCCAACTGTTCTGGAGCCTTTACCTGCCGTTTGTCAGAGCCATCGTCGACCGCGCTCGCGCCACCTTGCCCAAATCGGTGCTGCGACTCCTCGACTCCGACACCAGCGACCCCCGCGGATTGCATGCTGGCGCCAGCTACTGGCCCTTCATCATCGAGCGCTTGCTGCCGATCTTCCTGCGTGGGCCGGGGACTGGCCTGAAGATCCGCAAGATCGTCTTGCCCGTGCCCGAAGCCCGCCTCAACTCGCACCTCAAACGGCTTCGCGAGATGAGAGACGTTGCCCACAAGACCCGGTCGCAGTGGCTCTACTCCTGCTGGCAGCACTACCGCAACCTCTATCTGCTGCAGACGGCCGGGCGCGACTGGTGCACACGCTATCTGCCCCAACTCAGTCCGACAAGCGTCGCGTTCTGGTAGCCGACACAGGCTTGGCGTTGCTGCAGACCGTGCTCCAGCAGGCCAGGCAGGCGATGGCCCAAGGCGACACTGCCGCGGCCCGCCGCGCTTACCAGCAAGCGCATCTGTTGGCGCCGCAAGACCCGGACATCCGACTCGATCTGGCCGCAGCGTGCCTCGCCTGCAATGCGCCGCTCCAGGCGCTGGAACATGCCCGTGCGGCGGCGCAGCACGCCACAGGATGGCGAATGCATCTGGTGCTGGCCACGGCCCACCAGCAGCTGCAGCAAGCCGATGACGCCGCCAAGCACCTGCAACTCGCGCTGGCCGATCCCAGCCTTCCCACAGCACAACGAGCCAGTTCGGGGCAGCAGTGGGCCAGGCTGCAGCTCAACGCCTTTGGTGATGCCCGCGGTGCGGCGCAGGCCCTGCAGGCTGCCGCGCTGGTCGATCCCGCGCTCGCGCTGGAGTCCGAACTCGCCACGCTGGTGGCCGACCTCTACCTCGGTGGCCGCAGCGCAGTGCAGGTCAGCGCCGGCTTCAGCGCGCTGGCCCGTCGGCTGCAGCCGCCACCGCCGCCCACCGCCCACCGTCGCCGCACAGGCCAGCGCCTGCGAATCGGTCTGTTGTCGCAACAGTTCTGTGCCTCGCCCGTAGGCTTTCTGACGCTGGGTGCCGTCTCGGCCTTGGCGCGCGACGCCGACCTGCTGTTCTTCGACCGCGGAGGCAAGGTCGACTGGGCGCAGGCCGCATTCCAGGCCAGCGCGCACCGCTGGCTGCGCTGTGCGGCACTCAATACCACCCAGCTGCACCAACTGCTGGTCGCTGCCGACCTGGACGCCGTGATCGACCTCAGCGGCTGGACCGACCCGCAGGCGCTGTGCGCGCTGGCGGGCCGGCCGGTGGCCAGGCAGCTCAAATGGGTGGGGGGCCAGGCCGCAAGCACCGGTCTGGCGTGTTTCGACGGCTTCGTGACCGACCTGCGCCAGGTGCCGGCCGCTGCTGAACACCTCTACACCGAGCCCTTGTGCCATGCTGAACATGGCTATGTGACTTACACCGCTGCGCCCTACGCGCCCGCTTTGGCAGTCGCTGCAAGCCACCCGCCCACGCCCAAAGGCCGGCCAGCCAAGGGCGTGGTGGCGCTGGTTGCCAACCCAGCCAAGATCAGCGAAGCCACCGCCACCGCACTGCGCCGGATGAAACCGACCAAGCTCCTGCTGCTAGACCAGCGCTGGCGCCACCAGGGCACACGAGATGCCGCACAGCAACGGCTGGGCAGCCTGCTCGACGTGGCGGAATTCATCACGCCGGACAACCACCCCGACTATCTGCAAGCGCTGGCAGCGATGGATGCCACCTTCGTCGACACCCTGCCCTATGCGATGGGCTTGAGCGCCATCGAACTGCGCCTGCTGGGCAAGCACATCGCTGCGGCGCCCCGCAGCCAGGCTGCGCTGATGTGCGAGCGGCACTGCGTGGCCCATCTGGGGGCCAGCCGCTTCGACCACCATGCCGGACTGGCGGCGCAATTGCTGCAGTGGTGCCGGCGATGAACCAGGGCGTGCGCTGGACCACGCTGTCGGCATTGCGTGGCAAGCCCGAATTGGCCAAAACCGACAGCGAGGTTCTGGCGGTGATGCCGTTCCTCAAGCATGCGGCGGCCCGCCGCGCCGCGGCGTTGATGGTCTCGCGCGCCGGCGCGCCGCTGCTGGTGTTGGCAGTGCACGATGACCTGGGCGAAGGCCCGGTCGCGGTCTGGAACCTCGCCATCGCCTGCAGCCACAGCCCCCTGATCCTGTATTGCGCCGAGGACGCTTTCGCCGGTCGCTACTGGCTGCGCTTCGCGCTGCAGGCGATGCAAAAACAGCCCGGCGCAGGTTTGCTCGCGTTCAACGACGGCAAGTGGTTCGGCCAGCTGGCGGCCTTCGGACTGGTGCGACGCAGCTGGCTCGCGCCACTCTACGGTGGCCTGCTGTTTCACCCGGGCTACGCCCAGCATTACGGCGACACCGAGCTGACCTTGATCGCCCGCCAGCAACAGGCCCTGGTCTACCACCCACATGCGCTGCTGATCGAGGTCGACCATGGCAAGGACGGACGCGCCGTCAATGCGCTGGATCACCGCTTGTTCCAGCGCCGGGCGGCGGCTGGTTTCGACAACCGGGTGACCGATCCCGCGCTGCGCGCCAGCGTGGTTTGAGGCCGTACCTCTGCAATCCAGGGTCGGTCGGGCAAGGCTTGAACCTTGGCCGTTGCGCTGCGATAGCGGCAATCCAAGAGCAATCAGCACCTGCAAAGCGCTGAGGTTCAGGTGTGATCAACCGCCTGATCGAAACATCAGCGGATGAAATCGGCACCAACCGTCATCACTGAACACCGCACGAACACAGAAACTGTTGTGGGCTGACGACTAGCTGATTTCCATATCCACAGGAAACTGCGCATAAAAATCCATAAAATCTTCTATCTGTCTATTATCACCGCCATATCTATCACCATTGAAACGCTTGATGACGTTCGTAAATGGTAAGATTGTTTCAATTGCCCGCGCATTTTTGTCGATTTTTTGATACTCTTGATATGCATTTATCACAGAATCAAACTGGTCCTCACATATAACCTGGACCGCCGTTTCCGGCATATTGTATTTGGGACACCAAACAACATTCCATCCGGAATCTATCTCGCATAATTCGTCAAGCATGCTGCGCTTCAATATAATCAAGTCTGATTCTATATGAATGATGCGATTGTATTCATATTTTCTGGCGATTTCTATTGAATACACAAAGCTGCGGAACCATCCGGGAAAATCATGTATGCTTTTTCGCCCAAGATGCGTATCGAAGGTATGGAAATTAGCCAGCGACCCATCTATTTTAGACCCATCAAAATTCATCCAATTTGTATTTTTCAACGAGAACGGAGAGTTATCGTCAATAATAACAATAGGTTGATTGCTCAGTTTTCTATAATGATTATACCATTTTTTATATCTATTTTTTAAGCCATGAGCACCTTTAATATATGATGTGCAGAATATAAATGATTTACTATCGGTTTGTGCCAACTTATTGACCGGCACTACCGGCAGATTTTGAACGGCGTCAGTCTCATTTTTTTTCAGGTCTAACTGCCCAGCAAACCCCTTGGGCTTGCGTCCCTCCTGACGCCCATGCGATTGGTAATGTTGCCAGGCAGAACTCAGTCGACCTGATTCGATCGCGCGCGCCACATCCGGGTAGGCCTTGCGATAGCCGACTTCATCAAAATCCTCTCTTAACTGCCGCCACTTCTTGATGGCTGCCATGAGGGCATCCAAGTTTTCCGGCACCACATGCTTGAAGGTCTCTGGATAAGATGAAAAATCACTGTCGAACAGCGGTTCAACACGCTGCGGAAAAGCCACCCTGCGAAGAAGATCATTGCTGGTAGAAAATCTTTCTACAAAATCAATAGCCTCATCTCGACCCGTCACATCGCCATGGCCAGAATACTCTCTGGAAATGAATTCAATAATCTCCGTATGCTGTTTTTCTGCTGCTGGTCCCTTTGTTTTTGCCAGTTGCCGATTCAGCGCCAACGCAAAGTCCAAGCCGTCACGGCTCAACGAAGGGTTGAGCCGCGGCACGCTCGCTGCCCCGCGAGGCTCAATACCAATCGATGAACAGAAGTCGAGCAATAGATCACCACCGATCAACTCGGCGGATTCAAACAGCCGCACATCGATATTCGCGGACCCGAAAACCAAGGCCCACTTCTTATATAGATCCAAATAATCGAAGTATCTTAGAGCCTCGACTGCCTTCAAATTCGGAAACAGCACCGGGTTCGCATCGCCGCCTTTGAGCTTGGTTGAGTAATAACTTACCGCAAGCCGATCTTGCCGTCGCAGGTACATCAAAATCCTGATTTCCGAACACCATGGCTCAAGGAGTATCTTGAGACGTTCAATTTCAACAACTTCCCCCAGGCAGCTATGAAAATGCTCAGACGATATTATTAATAAATCCTTTTTTTCAACGACATTAAACTCTCCCTGCAACTCCTCAAAAAATCTTTTTCTAACAATATTATGTGCACCTTCAGCAGTGATCTCCAGTCGCCTTCCGAAATCCATCGTCCATGGCCGGGAATGTGCATAGGCCACGAACTCCCACTGACTCCCTCCCCGAAGCCCGGCACACTTCGGATAGACAACTCCAGCTACTCGCAAAGATTCCTGACTATCAGCGAGAAATTTCTGGATCGATGAGGTCCCCGT
>CALQBT020000126.1 GCA_943328885.2 Bordetella parapertussis
CCTTGAGCAGTTCGAGCTCCATGCGCAAAGCTTCGGTGTAGCCGCGCACCGCGAACTTCGAGGCGTTGTAGCAGCCGTTCAAGGGCAGCGACATCAGGCCGAACAGGCTCGACAGGTTGACCACATGGCCATCGCCTGACGCGCGCAGGTGTGGCAGGAAGGCTTGTGTGCCCCAGACCACGCCCCAGAAGTTGATCGACATCAGCCACTCGAAGTCTTCGCGCTTCACCTGTTCGAGCGTGGTCGACAGCGCCACGCCGGCGTTGTTGAAGATCAGGTGGATGCGGCCGTGCTCTGCGGCGACTTGGTCGGCCCAGACGTAGACCGCCTCGCGGTCGGCGGTGTCGACCTGTGCGGTGCTGATGCGCAGGCTCGGGTTGCGCTGCTGCGCCAGCGCCGCGCTGGCCGCCAGGCCGACCGGGTCGATGTCGGACAGCGCCAGGTGGCAGCCTCGGCCGGCCAGTTCAAGCGCCAGCGCCCGGCCAATGCCCGATGCCGCACCGGTGATCGCGGCCACTTTGTCGTCGAAGTTCTTCATAGGAGGCGAGACCCTGAGGGCCGTTGGTCATGCAGCGCTTGGGCGATCTTGTCGGTCGGGGGGGGACTTGGGCTGGCACTTGCGGACGGCCGTGCCCAAAGGCCGCCGCGGCCGGTGTCACAGGCCCGTGTCACCGGCCGCGGCGGCGGTGAATGTTGGCGCAGGTTTCATCGACTGCGCGCGACAGTTTGCTGGCGGCGGTCCGATTTGCCGTTGACTTTGTTCGTTAAAATCCGGCAAGCAGGATTGTCCTGTCAAAATCGCAGTCTATGAAACTTATCGGATCGCTGACCAGTCCCTACGTTCGCAAGGTGCGTGTGGTGATGGCTGAAAAAAAGCTCGACTACCAGTTCGTTCTTGAAGATGTTTGGGCTGGCGACGAAATGCTCAAATCCAACCCGCTGGGCAAAGTGCCCTGCCTGGTGATGGAGGGCGGCGAGGCCGTCTTCGACTCGCGGGTGATCGTCGAATACGTCGACACCTTGTCGCCGGTGGGCCGGTTGATCCCGGCCTCGGGGCGCGAGCGGGTCGAGGTCAGAACCTGGGAAGCGCTGGCCGATGGCGCTTGCGATGCGCTGCTGCTGGCGCGGATGGAAGCGACCTGGAGCCCACGCGAAGGCGCGCGCAGCCAGCCCTGGATAGACCGCCAGATGAGCCGGGTCACCAGCGCGCTCAAGGCCATGAGCTTGGGGCTGGGCGACAAACCCTGGTGCAACGGCAACCACTTCACGCTCGCCGATGTGGCGGTGGGTTGCGCGCTGTCCTACCTCGATTTTCGCTTTGGTCACATTGACTGGCGCGGTGACCACGCCAATCTGGCCAAGCTGACCGAGAAGCTGGCGGTCAGGCCGAGCTTTGTCGACACCGCGCCTGCTGCTACCTGAGAGCTGGCCGGGCGAACCAGCGCCTTGCGACTGACCGCGGGTGCGACCCAAAGCCTGCGCGGTGGTCAGCGCACCGGCCCGGCCTAGCCGGGCTGGCTATACTGCGGCAGCGCCGATTTGCTCCAGATTGCGGGCGCTTTAAAAATGCCGCTAAACGTGATGCCCATCCCGGTGACCACGCTTCGCAGCGGCACCGGGTTTTTTCTTGGGACATCCGCCACGCACCATGGCCTCGATCGGTCACGTCACACCGCAGAAGATGCATTTCGAGGCGCCCTTGCCCCTCAAGAGCGGCGCGTCGCTGGCCGGCTACGAACTGGTCTATGAGACCTATGGCCGACTCAATGCCGCGCGCAGCAACGCGGTGCTGGTGTGCCATGCGCTCAACGCCAGCCACCATGTGGCGGGCACACACGAGGGCGAACCGCGCAGCGAGGGCTGGTGGGACAACCTGATCGGGCCTTGCAAGCCGCTCGACACGGGGCAATTTTTTGTCATTTGCGTCAACAACCTGGGCTCATGCTTTGGCTCGACCGGCCCGACCCACACCAACCCTGGCACCGGTCTACCCTGGGGGGCCGACTTTCCGGTGATCACGGTCGAGGATTGGGTCGACGCGCAGGCCCTGCTGCTGGACCGCCTGGGCATCGCCAGGCTCGCCGCGGTGCTGGGCGGCAGCCTGGGCGGGATGCAGGCGCTGAGCTGGACGCTGCGCCATCCGGATCGGGTGGGCGAGTGCATCGCGGTGGCCACCGCGCCGAACCTGTCGGCGCAGAACATCGCGTTCAACGAGGTGGCGCGGCGCGCCATCATCACCGACCCCGATTTCCACGGCGGCCATTACGACGCGCATGGCGTGCTGCCCAAACGCGGCCTGCGGGTCGCGCGCATGATCGGCCACATCACCTATCTGTCGGACGACTCGATGGAGCAGAAGTTCGGTCGCGAGCTGCGCGCCGCCGAGCTGGGTTATTCGACCCAAGACATCGAGTTCCAGATCGAGAGCTATCTGCGCCATCAGGGCGACAAGTTCAGCGAGTATTTCGACGCCAACACCTACTTGCTGATCACCCGCGCGCTCGACTACTTCGACCCTGCGCTGGCGTTTGGCGGCGACTTGTCGGCGGCGTTTGCGGCGGCGCGCGGCAAGCGCTTTTTGCTCGTGAGCTTTACCACCGACTGGCGGTTTGCGCCGGCCCGGTCGCGTGAAATCGTCAAGGCGCTGGTCGACAACCGCATCGATGTCAGCTATGCCGAGATCGCCGCGCCGCATGGCCACGACGCTTTTCTGCTCGAGGACCCGCGTTACCACGGCGTGTTGCGCGCCAGCTTCGAGCGCATTGCCGCGGAGCAGGCGCGATGAACCGCGCGCCGACCCCAACGGTCACGCCCGAGCAGGCCATGATTGCCGAACTGGTGCCCGACGGCGCGCGGGTGCTGGACCTGGGCTGCGGCAACGGGGCTTTGCTCGACTATTTGCAACAGGTCAAGGGCTGCAGCGGTTACGGCGTGGAGATCGACGATGACAAGCTGCTGGCCTGCGCCGGGCGTGGCGTCAATGTGCTGCAGCTCAACCTTGAGGACGGGTTGGCGCTGTTCGAGGACCGCAGCTTCGATGTGGTCTTGCAGCTGCAGACCTTGCAACACCTGCGCAACACCGAGAGGATGCTGCTCGAGACCGTCCGGGTGGGGCGCGTGGGCATCGTCAGTTTCCCGAACTTCGCGCACTGGCCGAATCGCTGGTCGGTGTTGCGCGGGCGCATGCCGGTTACTCGCACACTGCCTTACGAGTGGTACGACACACCCAACATCCGGGTCGGCACGCACGCCGATTTCGAGGTGCTGGCCAAGCGAAACGGCCTGAACATCCTCGACAGCTTCGGGCTGCAGGCCGGGCGGGCGGTGCGACATTGGCCCAATCTGCGGGCCAGCGTGGCGGTTTTTCGCTTCGAAGGCCTTGCCGAAGCTGCGCGCTAGACAGGGCTAGCGGCCGACGGCGGGCGCGCTGGCCGATGGATTGGCGCCCGACGATGCCGCGGTGGCGCTGCTGGACGCCGCCAGCAATGCCGCATGCCGGCGTGGCAGGTCGCGGATCCAGTCGGCCGGGATCGCGAAGTTCAGGTTTTGCGCATCGCCGGCGATCGACGCGATCGTCGTCAGCCCGAGCAGTTCGCCCTCCTCGTTGAACAGGCCGCCGCCGCTCGACCCGCCCGAGATCGCGGCAGAGGTCTGGACCAGCACCAACTGGCCGGCTGTGTTGCGGCGCAAGGACGACACCAAACCTGCGCTCAGCGTCAGGTCCAGGCCCTTGGGGTGGCCTATGGCGTAAGCCGGCTGACCGACCGCCACCGCAGAACTCCTGCCCAGCACCACCGCGGGCGCCACCGCGCCGGCTGCCTCGAGCTGGCAGAGGTCGCGCTGCGCGTCCCAGAGCACCAGCTTGGCGGCCATCGGTCTGGTCTGGCCATCGCGTCTGACCTGGACCCGCTTGGCGCGTGCCAGCACATGGCAATTGGTGACCAGCTGGCCGGCTGCGACCACCACCGCGCTGCCTTGTGCCAGCGGCAGGCCATCGCCGTCCAGGGTCTGCACGCGCCAGACGCTGGGCGAAACCCGGGCAAACAGCTCGGCAGGCGTCAAGCCGGTGCCGGCTGCTGCTGCTGTCAAGACCAGCAGGCCGAGCCATGTCAGCAGCTTGCGCGCAAAGCGCAGGAATGCAGGCTTGGTCATGGCGGCATCAGCCCCTGCAGGTCGCGGGTGCTGGCGTTGGGGTTGAGGACCGCTTCGCCCTTGTGTTGGCCGCCCCGGATCAGCGAGGCCGGGGGCGCCGCAGCACGGGCCTGGGACAGCGGCACGCAGTCCTGCCCGGGCAGGCTTCGCAACACCGCGTCGGACGGAATCAGTGGCCGTTCCGGCGAGCTGACGTCGAGCAGGCGTGCGCCGCAGGTCCCGCCGGTCAGACTGCCCTGGACCAGGTAGGTCCTGCCCGGCCTCGGAGTGAACGACCAGCGCAGCGCACAACTCGGCTGGCCTGCGCGCAGGACCTGGAACTCCAGCGTGGTCAGGGCTCCAGCGGCCAGCATGGCGGGTTCGGGCGTGCGCTGGGCCGTGCCGCTGGACAAGAGCTTGGGCTCGGTGCAACGCAGCGCGTCGGTCAGCAGGTTCAGCGCAAATCGGTCATCGGGTGCCACTGTTCCTCGCAGCAGCAAGCGTGCGCCCAAGCCATGCGAGGGGGTACCTGAGCTTGAGTCACCAGGATTGCTGGCGCAAGCGGTCAGCCAGGCGAGCCCGAGCGTTGCCAGCAGATTGCGCGACAAGAGGAGAAGACTGCTGCCTGGCCTGCCGTGCAGAGCCGGCGCGGCGAGCTGGGTGGCTTGAAAATCGGCTTCGGCATGCATGGCGGACATGAGTGTAGGGGGGCTGGGCCCTAAACTTGGTATATGGTCACACTCACCACAGCCGATGGCGTCTGTCTGCAGCTGCACACTTGGCCAGCGCCGGCAGGCCCGGTGTGCGGCAGTGTGCTGATCGTCCACGGCCTGGGCGAGCATGGTGGGCGCTACGCCCATGTTGCGGCCCGCTTGGCTGGCCAGGGCTGGGCAGTGGCCGCTTATGACCAGCGCGGCCATGGGCTGTCGACCGGTCCGCGCGGAGGACTGGCCGTCGCCCACAGCCTGCTGGCCGACCTCGGCGCGGTGATCGCGCACCAGCGCCGCGTGCTGCCAGCCCCTTTGTTTTTGCTGGGCCACAGCATGGGCGGGCTGTTGGTGGGTCGCTATGTCGCCGAGGCCTTGTCGCCGACGCCGGCCGCTTGGTGGCAGGCGGTTGACGGTTTGGTGATGTCCTCGCCCGCGATCGACCCTGGCATGAGCCGCGTGCAGAAACTGCTGCTGGCACTGGCCGCGCCGATCGCGCCTGGTCTGGCGCTGGGCAATGGGCTGAAGCCGGCCTGGGTCTGTAGCGACCCGGCGGTGGTACGGGACTATGTCGCTGACCGACTGAACCACGACCGCGTCACCCCGCGCTTGGTGCGCTTCATCGTCGATGCCGGTGTGCTGCTGCGCGCTTGCGCGCCGCGCTGGACCACGCCGACGCTGCTGCTGTATGCCGGTGCTGACCGTTGCGTCGCAGCGAGCGGCAGCGAGGTTTTTGCCGCCGCTGCGCCGCCAGGCGTGGTGGCGTCGCATTGCTACGCGGGTCTGGCGCACGAGATCTTCAACGAGCCCGAGCAAGACCAGGTTTTGGCAGACCTGATGGCCTGGTTGGCGACACAGACGCCTGCACTGGCCTAAACTGGCCGCGGCATCCGATCTTCGAGGACAAACCATGAACGCACGCGATCCCCTGCTGCCCTTGCAGCCCGACGAAGCCAGCGCGCTGGGCGCATACGCCGACCGCCGCTGGGACGAGGCCATCGTGCCTGCTCTGACCGACTACATCGGTGTGCCGGCCAAGAGCCCGATGTTCGACGCCGACTGGCAGGCCCACGGCCACCTCGAGCGCGTGGTGCACGATGCAGCGGCCTGGGTCGAGTCGCGAAAAGTGCCCGGACTGACGCTGGAGGTGGTGCGGATCGATGGCCGCACGCCGGTAATCTTTTTCGAGATCCCGGCCACCCGCTCGGGATCCAGCGACACGGTGCTGATGTATGGCCACCTCGACAAGCAGCCCGAGTTCACCGGTTGGCGCAAGGATCTTGGGCCCTGGACCCCCAAGTACGAGGGTGGCTTGCTCTATGGTCGTGGTGGTGCCGATGACGGTTATGCGGTCTACGCAGCCATCACCGCGGTCGAGGCGCTGAACGCTCAGGGGCTGACGCATCCGCGAATCGTCGGCCTGATCGAGACTTGTGAGGAAAGCGGTTCGCACGATTTGCCACCTTACCTCGAGGCACTGCGGCCCCGCCTGGGCAAGGTCGGCTTGGTGGTGTGCCTGGACTCTGGTGCCGGCAATTACGACCAGCTCTGGCTGACAACGTCGCTGCGTGGGATGGTCTCTGGCGTGCTCAAGGTCGAGATCCTGACCGAGGGCATCCACTCGGGCGACGCCAGCGGGGTGGTGCCGTCGAGCTTTCGCGTGCTTCGCAGTCTGCTCGACCGGCTTGAGGATTCTTCCACCGGCCGCTTGCTGCCCGAGAGCTTCCATTGCCAGCTACCGACCGACCGGCTCGCGCAGGTGCAGGCGGCGGCCTCGATGCTGGGCGACGCGCTTTGGCAGAGGTTCCCCTGGGCCTGTGGTGCCGATGGCGGGGCCACCCTGCCCACGACCACCGACCCGGTCGAAGCGCTGCTCAACCGTACTTGGCGGCCGACGCTGTCGGTCACCGGGGTCGACGGATTTCCGGACATGAACAGCGCTGGCAACGTGTTGCGGCCTTACACCGCCTTCAAGCTCAGCCTGCGCCTGCCGCCGCTGGTCGACGGGCATTTGGCCTCGTTGCAGCTCAAGACCTTGCTCGAAGACAACGCGCCCTACAACGCCAAAGTCACTTTCCATCCCGACGGCCGGGCCGGCGCGCTGGGGGCAACCGGCTGGAACGCACCCGAGCTGGCGCCCTGGCTGGACACGGCATTGAACGCTGCATCGATTGCGCACTACGGAGCGCCGTTAGGCTACATCGGCCAGGGCGGCACCATCCCGCTCATGAGCATGTTGCAGAAGGGCTTCCCTGCCGCGCAGATGATGGTCTGCGGCGTGCTGGGCCCCAAGAGCAACGCCCACGGGCCCAACGAGTTCCTGCACGTGCCCTATGCCAAGCGACTGACCGCCGCAGTGGCCCAGGTGATCGCCGCCTGCCCCTGAGCGCCCCGAGGCCGCCAGCAGGCGGCCAGAGTCCGTCGCACACTCAAGAGCTTGTCCGCCAGCAGGCGGCCAGAGTCCGTCGCACACTCAAGAGCTTGTCCGCCAGCAGGCGGCCAGAGTCCGTCGCAC
>CALQBT020000127.1 GCA_943328885.2 Bordetella parapertussis
GAGCCGGATCTGCGGCGGCAGCTTGGTTAATGCGAGCAATCGCAAAGGAAGATTCGATGAAACAAGTGCAAGAAGCCTACATCGTCGCCGCCAGCCGCACGCCCATCGGCAAGTCGCACCGTGGTTTCTTTCGCAACACAAGGCCTGACGACCTGCTGGTCGCGGCGATCCAGGCCGCGCTGCGCCAAGTGCCTGGGCTCGACCCGGCAGCGATCGAAGACGCGATCGTCGGCTGCGCGATGCCCGAGGGCGAGCAGGGCATGAACATGGCCCGCGTGGCCGCGCTCTTGGCCGGTTTGCCCAACTCGGTGGGCGGCATCACCGTCAACCGCTTTTGCGCCTCGGGCTTGAGCGCGGTGCAGATGGCTGCCGACCGTATCCGCGTCGGCGAGGCTGATGTGATGATCGCCGCCGGCGCCGAGAGCATGAGCATGGTACCGATGTCTGGCAACAAACCCTCGTTCAACCCGACGGTGTTTGCGCGTGACGAGAACATCGGCATCGCCTACGGCATGGGCCTGACGGCCGAGAAGGTGGCGATGCAGTGGAAGGTCAGTCGCGAGGCGCAGGACGAGTTCGCGCTGCAGAGCCATTTGAAGGCCTTGGCGGCGCAGCAGGCCGGTGCGTTTGCCGACGAGATCACCCCTGTGCAGGTGGTCGAGCGCAGGCCCAACCTGGCCACCGGCGAGCTCAACATCCAGGCCCGCAGCGTCAGCCTGGACGAGGGTCCACGCGCCGAGACCACGCTGGCCGCGCTCGCCAAACTGCGCGCGGTGTTCGCTGCCAAGGGTTCTGTGACGGCCGGCAACAGCTCGCAGACCAGCGACGGCGCGGGTTGCCTGATCCTGGCCAGCGAGAGTGCAGTCAAGCGTTTCGACCTGAAGCCGCTGGCGCGCTTCGTCAGCTTCGCCTCGCGCGGCGTTGCGCCCGAGTTGATGGGCATAGGCCCGATCGAAGCCATCCCTGCGGCGCTCAAGAGCGTCGGGCTGAGCTTGGCTGACATCGGCTGGATTGAGCTGAATGAGGCCTTCGCTGCGCAGGCGCTGGCGGTGATCAACACTTTGGGCCTGAACCCCGAGCTCGTCAACCCGATGGGTGGCGCGATCGCGCTCGGTCACCCACTGGGCGCCACCGGCGCGATCCGTGCCGCCACTGTGGTACATGCGCTGCGCCGTCACAAGCTGAAGTACGGCATGGTCACGATGTGCGTGGGCACCGGCCAGGGTGCGGCCGGTATCTTCGAGCGGGTCTGATCCAATTGGCGCAACCATTCCAGGAAACACCATGACCATCAAGACCGCCACCTTCAACGGCGTGGCCACGATCGAGATCGCCCGGCCCGAGAAGAAGAACGCGCTGACCCAGGCGATGTACAGCGCGATGGCCGATGCGCTGATCGCCGCCAACAGCGACCCCGCGGTGCGCGCGGTGCTGATCACCGGCCAGCCCGGCTGCTTCACCTCGGGCAACGACATCGAGGACTTCGTGCAGCGCCCGCCCGACCAGGGCGGCGAGACCTCACCGGTGGCGCGCTTCATGCAGGCCTTGCTTTCTTGCGAGAAGCCGGTGGTGGCGGCGGTCACCGGTGCGGCTGTGGGCATAGGCGCGACGATGCTGCTGCACTGCGACTTGGTCTATGTCAGCGACGAGGCCAGGCTTGCGATGCCCTTTGTCAGCCTCGGTCTGGTGCCCGAGTACGCCAGCAGCCTGCTCGTGCCGGCGCTGCTAGGCCATGTCAAGGCAGCCGAAAAGCTGATGCTGGGTGAGCCATTTTCTGGCAGCGACGCGGTCGATTGCGGCATCGCCAACGCGGTGCTGCCGGCCGGCGAGCTGGTCAACCATGCGCGTCGCATGGCCGAGCGCTTCAACGCCTTGCCGCCGAGCGCGGTGCGCGAGACCAAGCGCTTGATGCGCGCGCCGCAGCGCGCTCAGGTCGCGCAAGTGATGGCTGCCGAAGGCGAGCTGCTCGCCTTGCGGCTGCGCAGCCCCGAGGCGGCCGAGGCCTTTCAGGCCTTCTTCCAGAAGCGCAAGCCCGACTTCAGCAAGTTCTGAGCGCCGGCGCACGCCAGGTCGCCGCAGTGTCGCTGGCGCTCAAGCTCGCTCTGGCGCCGCTGCTGCTGGCGCAGGCGCTGCAGACCCGCCGTCGCATGCCCCACCTGCCCGAGGCAGCGGGTCCGCGCCGCGGCCGCGTCGGCGACGGCCCCGGGCGGCTGGGCTTGCTGATCGTCGGCGACTCGTCGGCCGCGGGCGTCGGGGTGGCCATCCAGGACGATGCGCTGGCTGGCTGCCTGAGCCGGGCGCTGGCGCTGCGCCTGGGCTGGGCGGTGCACTGGCAGTTGTGTGCGAGCTCGGGCGTCACCAGCGCCCAGGCGAGTGGGCTGCTGGCCGGGGCCGATGCCGCCGATGTGGCGGTGGTGGTCACTGGGGTCAACGATGTCGTCGACCAAGTGCGACCGGCTGTCGCACTGGCCGCGCGCGGGCAACTGGTCCAGGCCTTGGTGCAGCGCGCCGGTGTGCGCCAGGTGGTGATGACGCCGGTGCCGCCCATGCACCGTTTCGCGGGCCTGCCGCAACCGCTGCGTTGGGTGCTTGGGCGCGACGCGGCAGCGCACGAGCGCGCGCTGGCGCGCTGGGCCCAGGATCAGCCGGGGGTCAGCCACCTGCGCTTTGATCTGCCGCTGGACGCGCCCACGATGCTGGCGCGCGACGGCTTCCATCCTGCTGCGCCGCTCTACCGTCTGTGGGCAGACGCGCTGGCCGAGCACATCGCCACAGCGGTTAGGCGCGACCTTTGAACGCCCACGGTGTTGCCGGCAGGGGTCGCGCGATGCTCTATTCTTCACGCACCGCCCGGGTGACCCCGTGCAGTCTGGCCTGCATGGCCAGACGTTATTTTCAAAATATGACTCTCTATGGGCGCTAGCCGTCCCTGCCGCATGCGCCATTCCGCCGCCGACCACAGCCTGCCTCTTCCCACCGCCCCGGGTGCTGCCCGCAGCGACTGGCAGACCCTGGGCAAGCTGCTGCCCTACCTCTGGCAATACCGCTGGCGGGTCGGTCTCGCGCTGGCTTTCTTGCTGCTGGCCAAGGTCGCCAACGTCGGCGTGCCGGTGCTGCTCAAGCACCTGGTCGATGCGCTTGACCTCAAACCCGGCGATGTGCGCGCGGTGCTGGTCGTGCCTGCCGGCCTGCTGCTGGCCTACGCCGGCCTGCGCTTGTCGACCAGCCTGTTCACCGAGTTGCGCGAGTTGGTGTTCGCCAAGGTGTCTTTCGGTGCCAGCAAGCAGATTGCGCTTGAGGTCTTTGGCCATCTGCATGCCTTGAGCCTGCGCTTTCACCTCGAACGCCAGACCGGCGGCATGTCGCGCGACATCGAGCGTGGGACGCGGGCGCTGCAGTCGCTGGTGTCTTATTCGCTCTACAGCATCGTGCCCACGCTGGTCGAGGTGACGCTGGTGCTGGGTTTCCTGGGCATCCGCTTCGACATGGGTTATGTCTGGATCACGCTGGCTGCGCTGAGCCTCTACATCACCTTCACCGTCACGGTGACCGAATGGCGTGCGCGCTTTCGGCGCGAGATGAACGAGGCCGATTCCAGGGCTCACAGCCGGGCCATCGATGCGCTCTTGAACTACGAGACGGTCAAGTACTTCAACAACGAGGCCTTCGAGGCCCGCCGCTACGATGAGGGCCTGGAGGCTTTCCGCCAGGCTCAGGTCAAGAGCCAGAGCACGCTGTCGATGCTCAACACCGGCCAGCAGCTGATCATCGCGCTCAGCCTGGTCGCGATGCTGTGGCGCGCCACCCAGGGTGTCGTCGAGGGCCGGCTGACGCTGGGTGATCTGGTGATGGTCAACGCCTTCCTGATCCAGCTCTACATCCCGCTGAACTTTTTGGGTGTGCTCTACCGCGAGGTCAAGCAGAGCCTGACCGACCTGGACCGGATGTTCGTGCTGCTCGAGCGCGAACGCGAGGTCGCCGATGCGCCTGGCGCGCCCGACCTGGCGGTGCGCGCGGGTGGCGTGCGTTTCGAGAACGTCAGCTTCGCCTACGACCCGTCTCGGCCGATCCTGCACGGCGTGAGTTTCGAGATCCCGGCCGGCAAGACTGTGGCAGTGGTCGGTGCTTCGGGTGCGGGCAAGAGCACGCTGGCGCGGTTGCTCTACCGCTTCTACGATGTGACGGGCGGGCGCATCACGCTCGACGGCCAAGACCTCCGGCAGGTCACGCAGGCCAGCCTGCGGCGGGCGATTGGCATCGTGCCGCAGGACACTGTGCTGTTCAACGACACCGTGGGCTACAACATCGGCTATGGCCGCACCGGCGCATCGACGGCCGAGTTGGAAGCGGCCGCGCGTGCCGCGCACATCCATGACTTTATCGTCAGCACGCCCCAGGGCTACGCGACGATGGTCGGCGAGCGCGGGCTCAAGCTCTCGGGTGGCGAGAAGCAGCGCGTGGCGATCGCTCGCACGCTGCTGAAAAACCCGCCGGTGCTGATTTTCGACGAGGCCACCTCGGCGCTGGATTCGGCCAACGAGCGCGCGATCCAGGCTGAGTTGAAGAGTGCAGCGCAGGGCCGGACGGCGCTGGTGATCGCGCACCGCTTGTCGACGGTGGCTGACGCGCATGAGATCGTCGTGCTCGATGGCGGGCGTGTCGCTGAGCGCGGATCGCATGCCGACTTGCTGGCCTTGGATGGGCGCTACGCCGAGATGTGGCGGCTGCAGCAGTCGGCTGACACCGAGGGTGACAGGCTCAACGCTTGAGCCAGGACGAGCTGCTTCAAGGGTTAGCCGCGACCCTTAAACTGCGGCGGTGGAAACCAAATGGCTTGAAGACTTCGTCAGCCTGGCCGAGACCCGGAGTTTTTCCCGCTCAGCGCAGCTCAGGCATGTCACCCAGCCGGCGTTCTCGCGCCGCATCCAGGCGCTCGAGGCCTGGGCCGGCGTGGACCTGGTCGACCGCTCGTCCTACCCGACGCGGCTGACTTCGGCCGGCGAAACCCTGCACGGTCAGTCGCTTGAAATCCTCGGGGCGCTGCAGTCGGCACGCAACCTGATGCGTTCGCACCGCGCCAGCGGTCAGGATGTGATCGAGTTCGCGATTCCGCACACGCTGGCCTTCACCTTCTTCCCGCATTGGCTGATGGGCTTGCGCGGCCGCTTTGGTGGCGTCAAGACCCGGCTGATCGCGCTCAATGTGCACGATGCGGTGCTGCGGCTGACCGAGGGCGGCTGCGACCTGCTGATCGCCTACCACCATGCGTCGCAGCCGCTGCAGCTCAGCCCTGAGCGCTACGAGATGTTGTCGCTGAGCCACGAGACCCTGGCCGCTTATGCCAAGGCCGACCCGCAGGGCCAGCCGCTGTTTCGACTTGGCGCGGGCGGGTTGCCGACACCGCTGCTGGCCTATGCGGCGGGCGCTTACATGGGCCACATGGTCGAGCTGATCATCCGTCAGATGACGCCGACGCCGGCGCTCGAGACGATTTACGAGACCGACATGGCAGAAGGACTGAAGGCGATGGCGCTGGAAGGCCACGGCCTGGCTTTTCTGCCGGCCAGCTCGGTTCGGCAGGAGATCAAGAGTCGCCGGCTGGTCGCGGCAGCGCCAGCCGGGGTGGGCGAGCTGACGATGGAGGTGCGCATCTACCGCGAGCGGCCGGAACTGGCGCGCCACAAGAAGCCAGCGGCCCAGGCCTTGTGGGAATTCCTGCAGCAAAGCCCTTGAAACGGGCGCGGCGCCGCTGGCCTGCGCTGCGACAGTGCAGCAGGCCTCGATCGCTGCACCTGGCGGGCGGGTCTCGCCTTGGCGCGGCGGGAACGGTTCGTGCTTCTGGCGGTGGGTTCGCGTTTCGGGCCTCGGACAAACAGCCAATTTCCGTTCAGACGATCGACCTATACTGCTGCGCCCTCATCTGCATAGCGGCTTCGCGTGTTTGCGAGCCGAGGCTGTTCCTCAACCACAAGTCAAGAGATCACGACCATGACCAAGACTCCCCTGAAAACTGCGCTCGGCGCGCTGATCGCGCTGGGTGCGCTGGCGGCAACGCTGCCCGCGCAGGCCGGCAAGACCATCGACACCATCAAGCAGCGCGGCCAACTGGTTTGCGGTGTCAACCCCAGCCTGCCGGGATTTTCGGCCGCTGACAGCCAGGGCAACTGGGCCGGCTTGGACGTCGATGTCTGCAAGGCCGTCGCAGCGACCCTGCTCAGCGACGCCAGCAAGATCAAGTGGGTGCCTTTGAATGCCGCTCAGCGCTTTGCCGCGCTGCAGGCCGGCGAGATCGACATCCTGTCGCGCAACACCACCTGGACGCTGACGCGCGACGCCTCCTTGGGTTTGCATTTCACCGGCACCACGTATTACGACGGCCAGGGTTTCATGGTCACCAAGAAGTCCAAGATCACCAGCGCCAAGCAGCTCAAGGGCGCCACGGTCTGCGTGCAGTCGGGCACCACCACCGAGAAGAACCTGACCGACTATTCCAAGGCCGCCGGCCTGAACATGAAGTCGGTCGTGTTCGAGACCCAGGAAGCCACCAACAAGGCTTATTTCTCCGGGCGCTGCCAGGCTTACACCACCGACGCATCTGGCCTGGCCTCGGTGCGCAACAAGGAAGCCGGCAACCCAGAAGACCATGTGATCCTGCCTGAGCTGATCTCCAAAGAGCCGCTCGGGCCGTCGGTGCGCCGGGGTGACGACGAGTTCTTCGCGATCGTCAAATGGGTGGTGTTCGCGCTGGTCGAGGCCGAGGAGTACGGCATCACCCAGGCCAACGTCGACCAGATGAAGACCAGCACCGACCCGGTGGTGCAGCGCATCCTGGGCACCTCCGAGGACACCGGCAAGCTGCTCGGCCTGGACAAGGACTGGGCTTACCGTGCGATCAAGGCCACCGGCAACTACGGCGAGATCTTCGAGCGCAACGTTGGCCCAAAATCGACGCTCAAGCTGCCACGCGGCGCCAACAACCTGTGGAGCAAGGGCGGCTTCATGTATGCCCCGCCGGTGCGCTGAGCGTTTGAGCGTTTGACGGCCTTCGGCGACCTCGCATGACACCCTCAGCCCCGCCGCCGAAGGCCCGCAGTTTCAGCTGGCGCAGCAAGTCGTTCCGCAACCTGGTCTACCAAGCCATTGCGGTGGCGCTGGTGATCGCGCTGGGCGCTTACCTGATGCACAACACGCTGCAGAACATGCGGCTGCGCGGCATCCAGAGCGGCTTCGACTTCATCGCCCAGCCCGCGGGTTTCTCGATCGGCGAGTCGGTCGTGCCTTTCGATTCGGCCGAAAGCTATGGCAAGGCCTTTCTGGTCGGGCTGTCCAACACCTTGCGCGTGGCGATCA
>CALQBT020000128.1 GCA_943328885.2 Bordetella parapertussis
CATGGCAGCAGAGCTCGCCCGTGCTCGGTCAGGGCCTGGTTCTTTACCTGGCGCCGCTGCTCATCGAGCGGCTCGATCTCGACGCGCAGATCGGCCACCGGCAGCAGCCCGGCGGCTTTGTCGGCCCACTCGGCGATCTTGAGCCCGGGGCCGGCAAAGACCTCGCGAAACCCCGCATCCAGCCATTCCCGCGGGTCGTTGAAGCGGTAGAAGTCGAAATGCGCGGCTTCGCTGCCATCGGCCAGCGCATGCGGTTCCATCACCGCGTAAGTGGGGCTCTTGATGCGGCCGCTCACACCCAGCGCACGCAACAAGTGGCGCACCAGCGTGGTCTTGCCCGCGCCCAAGGGTCCGTGCAGTTCGATGAAGGCCCGGGCGATGCCGGGGCGCGCGGCCAGCGCGCGGGCAAAAGCCTCGCAAGCGGCCTCGTCGGCCCAGTCGAGCTGGCGGCTTTCTAGAATCGGCCCATGGGCATCAGTCAAGGTCTTGATCAGGGCAGGGGTAGTGCGGTGGCTCGGCCGGTCGAAGTCGAGGATCCTGCGCTCGACAAGTGTGGGTCGCCCCATGAGCTGTCAGCGCTGTGGCCGCAGGTCCAAGCCTGGGCCACCGAGTTGGGATTCTCACAGATCGGTGTGGCCGACGTCGATCTGCAGGCCGCCGAGCCCGGGATGTTGGCCTGGCTGGCAGCGGGCTTTCACGGGGACATGGCTTACATGTCTGCGCATGGACTGAAACGCGCACGGCCGGCTGAATTGTTGCCGGGTACGCTGCGGGTGATCACCGCGCGGATGGACTATCTGCCGGCGGCGCTGGCAGCGACCGACGGCTGGCAGGCGCGGGTGTTCGATCGCCTGGCCGATCCGCAGCAGGCGGTGGTCTCGCTCTACGCCCAGGGCCGGGACTACCACAAGGTCTTGCGACAGCGGCTGCAGCAGCTCGCCGATCGACTGCAGCAGGCGGTCGGTCGGGAGGGCCCGCAAGGTCGATCGGGCCACCGTGTCTTCACCGATTCGGCACCGGTGCTCGAGGTCGAGCTGGCCCAGCGCAGCGGCATCGGCTGGCGCGGCAAGCACACGTTGGTGCTGTCGCGAGACGCCGGGTCGATGTTCTTCCTGGGCGAGATCTTCACCGACCTGGCGCTGCCTGTGAGCGCGCCGGTCAGCAGCCACTGTGGTCATTGCACCGCCTGCATCACAGCCTGCCCGACCGGGGCGATCGTCGCGCCGTACCGGCTCGACGCGAGGCGCTGCATCTCCTATCTGACGATCGAGCACGAGGGCGCGATCCCGGTCGAATTCCGCGCGGCGATGGGCAACCGGATTTACGGTTGCGACGATTGCCAGCTGGTCTGCCCTTGGAACAAATACGCCCGTCTCAGCCCCTTGCCTGACTTCGAAACCCGAGAAGCGCTGGGGCATGCCACGCTGTTGCAACTCTGGGCCTGGGACGAGGCCGCATTCCTGCGTCTGACCGAGGGCAGCGCGATCCGCCGCATCGGATTCAGGCGCTGGCGCCGCAACTTGGCGGTGGCGCTGGGCAACGCTTTTCGCGAGACTGGCGACGCCGCGCTGGCATCGGTCTTGGCCCAGCCAGAGCCCGACGCGCTGGTGGCCGAGCACATGGCCTGGGCGCTGGCCCAGCGCGGGCCGGTCGAGACATGAACGAAGATGCGTCATATTTCAAAGAATTCACCGAATCCGAGAGGAAACAACAAGATGTCTGTACAAGCACAGTATTTGAAAAAACGCGTGTCCGCAGCCGACGCGATGCGCCAACTGCGCGATGGCGACGCGATCGTCGTTTCGACCGGTGTCGGTGAGCCGCCCAGCTTGCTGACAGCGCTTTCAGATCAGCGACTCGATTTCCATGGCATCAGGGTGTCCCAGGTGCTGGCGATGCGCAGCTACGCTTATCTGGACCCGGCGACGGTCGACCATGTTCGCAATGTCGCCTATTTCTACGGCGGTGCGACCCGCGCTGGCGGGCAGGCGGGCTGGGTCGACTTCACGCCGAACTACTTCTCCGAGATTCCGGCCCAGATCGAACGCGGCCAGATCCCTGCCGACGTGGTGTTCGCGATGGCCTCGACCATGGATGCTCACGGCTATTTCTCGATCAGCCTGGGTGCAGACTACACGATGGCGGCGATTGCCAAGGCCCGCGCCGTGGTGCTCGAGGTCAACCCCAACGTGCCGTTTGCCTACGGCAACTGCCATGTCCACATCTCGCAGGTCAGCGCGCTGGTCGAGAGCAGCGATCCGGTGCTCGAGGTCGGCTTGCCCAAGATCGGTCCAGTGCAGCAAGCCATCGGCCGGCAGGTCGCCGACCTGATCGAGGACGGCTCGACGCTGCAGATCGGCTACGGCGGCATTCCCGACGCAGTGGTGATGCAGCTCACCCACAAGCACGACCTGGGCATCCACACCGAGATGATTGGCGACGGCATCATGACCCTGGTCGAGAGCGGCGCGGTGACCAACCGCCGCAAGAACTATCTGCCGGGCAAGATGATTGCAACCTTCGCGCTAGGCTCGGCCAAGCTCTACCGATTCATGGACCGCAACCCGGCGCTGGAGATTCACCCGGTCAACTTCACCAACGACCCCATGCTGGCCGGCCTCAATGACAATCTGGTGGCGATCAACGCCAGCCTGCAGGTTGATCTGCTGGGCCAATGCGGCTCCGAAAGCCTGGGCCATCTGCCGTATTCGGGCACCGGCGGCCAGTCAGATTTTGTTCGCGCAGCCAACCGCTCGCGCGGCGGCAAGGCTTTCATCGTCGTGCCTTCGACCGCCAAGGGCGACACCATCTCGCGCATCGTGCCTGTGCTCTCGCCCGGCACCCATGTCAGCACCAGCAAGAACGATGTCAACTACGTGGTCACCGAATACGGGGTGGCTCAGCTGCGCGGTAAATCGGCCAAGCAGCGCGCCAGCGAACTGATCGCGATCGCCCATCCGGACTTCCGCAGAGAACTGACCGATCAGGCCAGGCGCATCAACCTGATCTGAGCGACCGGCTGACGGGTCGATCAGGTGTAAGTGACCCAGTCGGCATGTTCGTCGCCATCAAGGTGCGGCAGCGCGTTGTAGCTCAGCAGCATGTGGCGTTTGGGGTTGAAGACGAACTCGGTGACCGCGCTGTTGCGCAAGCGCATGTTGAGCTCGACCGTGGTCGCTGGCGTGGTGCCCAGCACTTGGCCGACCGCGGTGGAGATGGGCCCGCCGCTCGAGACCATCAGCACCTCGCCCTCGCAATGCTCACGCACATGGTCTAGCGCAGCGGCCACGCCGGCGCGGAAATCGACGTAGCTCGGCATGCCCTGAGGCTCGGTCTGGCCCGCCATCCAGGCCGCCAGACCCTGACGCAGCACGCGAAAGTGTTGGCGGTAGAGCTCGGGTGTGTCGGGCTTGGGCAGCGCTTGAGGGTGGATCGCGCTGACCACGGCGTGGCTGTCGTATTCGTTCAGGCCGGGCAACTGCAGCGTCGGCTGGCTTAGCCCCATGCCGGCCGTGATCGCGTCCAGGCTTTGGCGCTGGCGCATCAGCGTGCCGCTGATCAGCGTACTGAAGCGCCTGTTTTTGGCGCGGAAGTACTCGCCCAGCCGCAGGCATTGGCGCTCGCCCAGGGGGCTGAGCTGGTCGTAGTTGGCGGCGCCGAAAGAGGCTTGGCCATGGCGTACAAGGTAAAGGGTTCCCATTCCTGGATTGTGGCCAACCGCGGCTTGGGGCTTTGTCGCCGCAGTGACCTGGGTCGTCGCCCATGCAGCGGCCACTACACTCTGTCGCAATGAACGTGCTGGCATTCGAGTCTTCTTGCGATGAAACCGGCGTCGCGCTGGTCAGCACCCAGGCCGTGGGCTTGCCCCAGTTGCGCGCCCATGCCTTGTACAGCCAGGTGCAGATGCATGCGGCCTATGGTGGCGTGGTGCCTGAGCTGGCCTCGCGCGACCACATCCGCCGCGCGCTGCCCTTGACGCGCCAGGTCTTGCACGAGGCGGGCGCGGCGCTGGCCGAGATCGACGTGGTGGCTTTCACCCGTGGCCCCGGGCTGGCTGGCGCGTTGCTGGTGGGCGCTGGCGTGGCGTGCGCGCTGGCCGCCGCGCTGGGCAAGCCCACGCTGGGCGTTCACCACCTCGAGGGGCACCTGCTATCACCATTTTTGTCCGCCGACGCACCTGAATTTCCGTTCGTTGCCTTGCTGGTCTCGGGGGGGCACACCCAGCTGATGCGGGTCGATGCGGTCGGGCGCTACACCTTGCTGGGCGAGAGCATCGACGACGCCGCGGGCGAAGCTTTCGACAAGTCGGCCAAGCTGCTGGGTCTGGGCTATCCTGGCGGCCCGGCACTGGCTGTTCTGGCCACGCAGGGCAGGGCAGACGCCTACCCGCTGCCCAGACCTTTGTTGCACAGCGGCAACCTGGATTTCTCGTTTGCCGGCCTGAAGACGGCGGTGCTGACGCAGCACCGCAAGCTCGGGATGGCGCCCACACCCGGTCAACTGGCCGATCTGGCGGCCAGCACCCAGGCCGCGATCGTCGAAGTTCTGGTCAAGAAATCGCTGGCCGCGCTCAAGTCCAGCGGTTTGAAGCGTCTGGTGGTCTCGGGCGGCGTCGGGGCCAACGCGGAGTTGCGCCGGCAACTCGACGAGGCGACCGCCCGTCGTGGGCTGCGGGTGCACTACCCTGAACTTGCACTGTGCACCGACAACGGCGCAATGATCGGGTTGGCCGCGGCGATGCGATTGCAAAGCGGCGCGGCCACCGCATCAATGGACTATGCCTTCGACGTGCGGCCGCGCTGGCCGCTCGATCAAATCGATGGCGCCATTCCCATCGCGGCCTGATCAACTGATGCTGAGCTGCTTGGTTTGCGCGGAACTGCGCTTGGCCAAGGTCAGTGTCAACACGCCCTGATCCATTTTCGCGCTCGACTCGGTTTGATCAATCTCCATCGGCAGCGTGAAACTGCGCGCATAACGGGCTGACGCCCGCTCGCTGTAGACCACGCGCTCACCTTGTTTCTTTTCGTCCTGACGGGCGCTGGTGGCTTCCAGCATCACCCGCCGGCCGTCGATCGAGATCTTGACATCTTCCTTGCCCATGCCGGGCAAATCGACTTTGACGCTGTAGCTGTGCTCGGTCTCGGTGACGTCGAGTGCCGGGCTGCGAAGGCCGGCGCTTGAACCTGCCTCGGTGCTCGACGGTGTGGCGAAACGGTCAAAGAAGCTGTCGTCGAACAGGCGATCAAAAGTGCGCGCCAACTCGGCGCTGCTGCGGTTCATGGGTACGAAGAACATGCTGTGCTCCTTACAATCTTTGGGTGGATGGACCTTGCCAAAAGCCTGACCGGCAAGATCCTGACGCTGCAACTGGCGGCTCTCAAAGGCATTTCAAGCGCCCATTTATTGCGGCCCATCAAGGCTTTGACCAGCCCTGGCGGCTGAAGGTTTTCAAGCTCCGATGAAACGGCCCCTGTATGCGTGAAGCGATCAACCGGCTGCCCGGCAGCAAGATCCGCGAGGTCGCCAACGCCGGTTTGGGCAAGCCCGATGTGCTGGCTTTCTGGTTTGGCGAGAGCGATGAGGTCACACCCGAGTCGGTGCGGCGCGCTGCGGCCGAGTCGCTGCTGCGAGGCGAGACCTTTTACAGCCACAACCTGGGTCTGCTCGAATTGCGCGAGGCCTTGCGGGCCTACACCGCCGGCCTGCACGGCGACCCGGGCCCTGACCGGATCGCGGTCACTTCTTCCGGGGTCACGGCACTGATGACGGCGATGCAGTTGCTGGTCGATGCCGGCGACGAGGTGGTGGTGGTCGCGCCGGTCTGGCCCAATTTACCGGCGCAGCCCGAGATTCTCGGCGCACGCGTGACCCGGGTGTCTTTGACGCCCGACGCCAACGGCGCCTGGCAACTCGACTTGCAGCGCCTGATCGCAGCGGTGACCTCGACCACCCGGGTGTTGCTGCTCAATGCGCCGAACAACCCGACGGGCTGGACGCTGACCCGCGACGAACAGCGCGCACTGCTCGATCATTGCCGCCGAACCGGCACCTGGATCGTCGCCGACGAGGTCTACGACCGGGTCTGGTTTGGCGCCGGTCGCGCCGCCCCGAGCTTGCTCGACATCGCCAGCCCGCAAGACCGATTGGTGGTTGTGCACAGTTTTTCCAAAAGCTTTCTGATGACTGGCTGGCGGCTGGGCTGGCTGGTGCTGCCCACAGGCCATCTGGATGCCGTGAGCAAGCTCATCGAGTTCAACAGTTCTTGCGCGCCAGTGTTCGTTCAGCGCGGTGGACTGGCGGCGCTGGCCATCGCCGAGGAGTTCGTGCCGCAGCTGGTCTCGCGGCTTAGACGCGGTCGCGACACGCTGTGCCCTGCGCTCGCTGCGATACCGGGCGTGCAGTCGGCCACGCCACTGGGTGGCATGTATGCCTTTTTCCGGGTGCCAGGAGCCAATGATTCCCTGGCCTTTGCCAAGCGCCTGGTGCTCGAGCAAGGTCTGGGACTGGCGCCTGGCGCGGCATTTGGCCTCGAGGGCGAGGGCTGGCTGCGCTGGTGTTTCGCGTCGAACGACCCGAAGCGCTTGCTGGCCGGTGTTGAGCGCCTCCAACAAGGCCTGGGCCTATAATCCGTAAGTTTTTCGCGCCCGGCCTTCTGAATTTGGGGTTTGGCGCGAGAGGCAGGCACGGCGCGGGTTGGTTTCACTCGCGACCGCAAGTTCATACAGGAAACCGCCTCTGGCACCGAGCGTCAGGCGTGGCGGCTTTCCGAAAACCAAAGGAAACACCATGTCCGTCGACAAAGCCCACCGGGCCGAGACCGTTGCAGGCAATGCCCGCACCCCTGGCGATACCGGTTCGCCTGAAGTTCAGGTCGCGCTGCTGACCGCTCGCATCAACGACCTGACCCCGCATTTCAAGACCCACTTGAAAGACCACCACGGTCGCCGTGGCTTGCTGCGTATGGTCAGCCGCCGCCGCAAACTGCTCGACTACCTCAAGGGCAAGACGCCCGAGCGCTACACCGCACTGATCGCCAAACTCGGCCTTCGCAAGTAAGCAAGATCCCCGCATCGAGCCTGTCTGGAACAAGCCCAGCACAGGCTCTTTGCATTTGGAGCAAGTGACCCAGCAGCGGCAATGCTGTGTCATTCCAACGGTTTCCTGGCCACCAGGGCAGCGTTGGAATGGCATCCAAGCCAGCCAGGTCTGATGCTCCCGGTTCCCACGAATGCGCAGATGCGCAGCGTGATCCTGTCATCCAAGGAGACGATTTCATGAGTCTGTTCAATAAAGTCACCAAGACCTTTACCTGGGGCCAACACCAGGTCCGGATGGAAA
>CALQBT020000129.1 GCA_943328885.2 Bordetella parapertussis
CGTGTTGGTCTACCTGATGATGGCGCTGATCCTGCTGTGCAAGCCCAAGGGCTTGTTCGCCGCCGGATGACGCGATGACCGACCGCTCACGCACCGTCTTCGTCGCGCTGTGCGGCCTGGCGCTGGCGGCCTATCCCTTGGCAGCCGGCGCTTTCGGGCTGGACCTGGTCACGAAGATCATGGTCTACGCGATCTTCGCGCTGAGTCTGGAGTTGCTGGTCGGCGCCACCGGTCTGGTGTGCTTCGGCCACGCGGCTTTTTTTGGCATCGGCGCCTACGCGGCATTGTTGCTGTCGCCCAGCAGCGATGCGGCATCGCTGCTGTGGCTGCTGCCAGCCAGCGTCGGCGCTGCGGCGCTGTTTGCGCTGGCGATGGGCGCGCTGTCGCTGCGCACCCAGGGTGTGTACTTCATCATGGTCACGCTGGCGTTTGCGCAGATGGCTTACTACGTGGTGCACGACACGCCGCTGGGCGGCGGCAGCGACGGCATCTACCTGTCGGCCAAGCCGGTGCTGGTGATCGCGGGCCTGCGCTTGATCGACCTCGACCAGGCCTTGTCGATCTACTTCTTCACGCTGGCCTGCCTGGTGGCGGTGTTCGGCTTTCTGGCGCTGCTGCTGCGCAGCCGCTTCGGCCGCGCGCTGGCTGGCATCAAGGCCAACGAGCAGCGCATGCGAGCAACCGGATTCTCGACCTACCCGTACAAGCTGGCGGCCTTCGTGATCTCGGGCGGTATCGCCGGACTCGCGGGTTTTCTGTTCGGCGTCAAGGACGGCTACGTCAACCCCGAGTTGATGAGCTGGCACTTGTCGGGCGCGGTGCTGATCATGATCATCCTCGGCGGCCTGGGCCACCTGCGCGGCGCGCTGATCGGCGCTTTCGCGTTCGCATTGCTGCAGGAGTTCTTCAAGTCCGAGCTGATCTTCGGCGGCTTCGCCAAGCACTGGCACCTGGGACTGGGCCTGACGATCATCGCCAGCGTCGCGCTGCTGCCCCATGGGCTGGTGGGCTTGCCAGCGCGGTGGCGAGCGCGCCGGCAAGGCCGGGAGGCCGCGCTGTGAGCCAGGACATCTTGCTGCGCGGCATCGGCATCACCCGGCGCTGGGGCGGCTTGGTCGCGGTCGACCAAGTGTCGATCGCGCTGACGCGCGGCGAGGTCCACGCGGTGATCGGCACCAACGGCGCTGGCAAATCAACGCTGATCAACATCCTGTCGGGTGAGATGCCCCCTTCGGCCGGTCAGGTCGAGCTGTCAGGCCAGGACGTCACCGCTTGGTCGCAACCCCGACGCGCCCGCGCCGGGCTGGGCCGCAGCTACCAGCGCAACACCATCTACCCCGGCTTCACGGTGTTCGAGAACTGCCGGCTGGCCGCCCAAGCCCGCCACCAGCAGCCCTGGGCTTGGTGGCAGAGCGCCCAGGCTTGCGAAGCGAGCCGGTCCGCCGCCCACGACAGCGCCCGCCGCGCCGGCCTGGACGATGTGCTCGACAGGGTCGCCGGCGCGCTATCGCATGGCCAGAAGCGCCAGCTCGAAATCGCGATGTGCCTGGCCACCGCGCCCAAGGTGCTGCTGCTCGACGAACCGCTGGCCGGCATGGGCGCCGAAGAGACCGAACGCATGCTCGCGCTGCTGGCCGAGCTCAAGACCAGCCACGCGATGCTGCTGGTCGAACACGACATGGACGCGGTGTTTCGCATCGCCGACCTGATCACCGTGATGGTCAACGGCACGGTGATCGCCAGTGGCACACCGCAGGCCGTTCGCAACAGTGCCGAGGTGCAAGTCGCCTACCTGGGGACGCCATGAATCCCGACGAATCCGGCCCGGACCTGATCCTGCAAGCACAGGGGCTGCATGCCTGGTACGGGTCGAGCCATGTGCTGCACGGCGTCGACCTGGGCCTGGCACGCGGCCAGACCCTGGGTCTGCTGGGACGCAACGGCATGGGCAAGAGCACGCTGATCCGCACGCTGCTCGGCCATGTGACACAGCGCAGCGGCCGCATCACGCTGTTCGGCCAGGACTGCTCGCACGCCAAGCCGCACGAGGTGGCGCGCCGGGGGGTGGCCTATGTGCCCGAGGGCCGCGGTGTCTTCCCCAACCTCAGTGTTCGCGAAAACCTGTTGATGGCCGCCCGGCCCGGCCGCGACGGCCGACGCGACTGGCCTTGCGAGCGCGTGCTCGACACTTTCCCGCGGCTGGCGGAGCGCTTGGGCCATCTGGGCGCGCAGCTCTCGGGTGGCGAGCAGCAGATGCTGGCGATCGGCCGCGCGCTGATGACCCACCCCGAACTGCTGATCCTCGACGAGGCCACCGAAGGCCTGGCACCGCTGATCGTGGCCGAGATCTGGCGCGTGATCGGCGAGGTCCGGGCCAGCGGCATCGCCACGCTGATCGTCGACCGCGATTACCGCCGCGTGCTGGCCCGTGCCGACCTGGCGCTGGTGCTGCAAAAAGGCCAGGTCGTGCTCGCAGGCAGCGCCGAAGAAGTGGCCGGCAGCGAGGCATTGGCGGGGTTTCTGGGGCTGTGAGCCGCGTTGACCCGGGCCGAGGTCGGGCCGGCACACAGGCTCTGGCGTCGCCGCTCGACTGCGCGGACCAGGCACGAGGCTGGGCCGCTGAGGGCCTGTTGGCAGCAGGCGCTGGCCCGCTGCAGAGGGAGATCCGAGCTCTCAGCGAAAATAAAGCTTGCGGGCAGCGGCGCAACCCACGAGGCCCGCGCACCGCCGCCCGCCGAATGCCGACAATGCCCTCCGCCGAGACAAGCCCGCGCATGGATCCTTTTGCACACCTTCCCCACCTCCATGGCAAGCTGACGCCAGCCGACGAGTCCGCGCTGCGGGTCACGCTTGACATGCTCGCCGAATGGGACGAGCGAGCCCGCCTACTCGGCCGCCCTGGCGACTGGCGGCTGTCGAACCAGGCCATCGAGGCGTCCCGCCGCGCGGTGGTTGGCGCGCTCGATGAGCAGCAAGACTTCTGGGTCTTTTCCTACGGTTCGCTGATGTGGGACCCGGGCTTCCACTTTGTCGAAGTCCGGCTCGCCGAACTGCCCGGCCACCAGCGCCGATTCACCTTCAAGACCGACATCGGCCGCGGCTCGGCGCAGTATCCGGGCCTGATGCTCTCGCTCACCCCCAGCGAAGGCAGTTGTCAGGGCCTGGCGTTTCGCATCGCCGCAGACGCCGCAGACACCGAGACCGCGATCATCTGGCGGCGCGAGATGGTCAGGGGCAGCTACAGCCCCGTGCGCTTGCCGGTGAGCACGCCCCAGGGCGATGTCAGAGCCCTGGTGTTTGCCGACAACCCGGGGTTCTACGACCATGTCGGCGAACTGCCGATCGACCAGACCGCAGCGATCATCGCGCAGGCATCAGGCATGCTCGGCACGAACCGCGAGTACCTCGAGCAGTTGGCGGTGCAACTCGGCAGGCTGGACATAGAGGATGCCTACCTGTCGAGCTTGCTACAACGGGTGCAGGCGATAGCCGCTGACTGAGCGCTCGCTGCACTGCGATACATCGAGCAACAACAAGCCGGTCCGGCTTGATCGCTTGAAGCCTGGACGCCGCTGGGGCCTGAGGCTCAAGCTGGCGTCAAGCGCCTCGCTTGGCCGCCTCGCGCGCGGCACGAAAGGCCGTCATCCGCTGCCCGGGCTCAGCACCTTGGTAGGCGCTGGCAAACGCGTCGATGCCGGCGTCGATCGCCGCATCGCGCGGCAGATTTTCCCAGTCGTTGATCAATTTCTTCTGGATCCGCAATGCCTGCGTGCCGCCCTTGGCCAGGCTGGCCAGCCATTGCGCGACCGCCGCATCCAACTCGGATGCCGGCACCACGCGCTCGATCAGCCCCCATTGCAGCGCCTGCGCCGCGCCGAAGTTCTCGCCCAGCAGCAGCATCTGGCGCGCCCGTCCCCAGCCCGTGAGGTGCGGCAGCAGCGCCGCCTCGACCACTGACGGGATGCCCAGGTGGACTTCGGGCATGCCGAACTGCGCGCTGTCCACCGCCACCCGCAGGTCGCAGGCCGCAGCCAGCTCCAGCCCGGCGCCCAGGGCGACGCCGTTGATGCGCGCGATCACCGGCGCCGGGAAGCGGCGCACGGCCTCGCAGCAGCGGTGAACCCACGTGATGAAGTGCCTGGCGCCATCGGCGTCCAGGCCCGACATCTCGCCGATGTCGGCGCCGCCGACGAAAGCCCGGTCACCGGCGCCCGTGAGCACCAGCGCATGCAGTTCGACATCGGCCGCGAGCTCACCCAGTCTGGCGACAAAGTCCTGCATCAGCGCGCTGTTCAGGCTGTTGGCGCGACGCGCGTTGTCGATCGTCACATGGCAAATGCGAACGCCTGGGGCGAGGGTCTCGAAGCGGGTGTGGATTTTTTCGGTCATCGGCATCATGGGTGAAGTGTCGCCGCTGAGCGCGGCAGCTGGGAACGGGCCGAGGCGATCTGGCTACACCGTCGCGTGTCACCACCACCAGCCAGTGGCCCGGCCCGGACGGGCGGAAGAACGCAGCGCGCTGCGTTGCCATCGCGAAGGCTACATGATTGCGTCACAATGAGCCGAATCTTTCAACCCGCTGGGATCCATTGACATGAAACTCATCAGTTTTGAACGCAAGGGCCGGACCGGTTTCGGTGCGGTGATCGACAGTGGCGTGGTCGACCTCGGCGCGGCTTTGGGCGGGCGTTTTGCCGACCTGCGGGCCTTGCTGGCGGCCGATGCGCTGGCCGAGGCCCGCGCCACTCTGGCCGGGCGCAGCGCCGACTTTGCGCTCGAAGGCCTGCACCTGCTGCCGGTGATCCCGAACCCAGGCAAGATCTGGTGTTGCGGGCTGAACTATGGCGAGCATGTGCGCGAGACCAACCAAGTGCTGACCGAGCAGCCGACCTTCTTCCTGCGCGTGGCCGACTCACAAGTCGGTCATGGCCAGGCCATCGTGCGGCCCAAGGAATCGAGCCAGCTCGATTTCGAGGCCGAGATCGCGATCATCATCGGCAAGCCTGGGCGGCGCATCGCCGAGGCCGATGTGTGGGGCCACATCGCCGGCTACAGCTGCTACAACGACGGCAGTGTGCGCGACTGGCAGCGCCACACTTCGCAGTGGGCACCGGGCAAGAATTTCTGGCGCACCGGCGGTTTCGGTCCCTGGATGGTGACGGCCGACGAGATCCCCGCGCGCACGGTGATGACCCTGGTCAGCCGGCTGAACGGCCAGGAGATGCAGCGCGCCACCACCGAGATGATGATCCACAGCATCGAGCGCCAGATCGCCTACGCCTCGACCGTCGCACCGCTGCAGGCGGGCGATGTGATCGTCACCGGCACGCCTGGCGGCGTGGGCGCGCGACGCGAACCGCCGGTCTGGATGAAGCCCGGCGACGTGATCGAGATCGAGGTCGACCGGATCGGCGTGTTGCGCAACACCGTCACCGACGAGGGTTGAGCTTGAAGCGGCGGCGCTGCGCCGCTGCAGGGGTTCAAATTCAAGACCCGGTGCCGGCAGCGCGGTGCCAGGAGCGAGCGTCAGCCGACTTCAGGCTCAGGCAAGCCACGGGCCTCCCAAGGATTGACGATCTGAAGTCCCACGCCGTCGAAATGCTTGTGGTTGCGTGTGGCCAAGGTGGCGCCGTGAACTAGACAGATTGCCGCAATCTGCGCATCAGCCATCGCGATCGGGTGGCCCGCCCGCTCGCGCTGCGCCACCATCTCGGCGTAGACCGAGGCCGCCGCCAAGTCGAAAGGCAAGACTCGGCTGGTGAAATCTTGCTCCAGCATGGCACAGACCGCTTGCGCCAACTGCTGCTTGCGCGCGCCATCCGGCAGTCGAGCAACCCCGAACATCAGTTCGGCAGCAATCACAGCGGTCAAGCACAAGTCGCCAGCCATTCGAGCGTCAAGCCAGTTCAGTACCTGCTTCGCAGGCCTGGGACGCATGAGTTCAGACACGACGTTGGCGTCCAAAACAATCACTTGGCAGGATCCTCGCCGAGGTCCGCAGCACGGGTTGTCTCTGTCCGTTCAGGCAAGTCCAACACAACACCGCCCAGCGCGGAAAACCGGGCATGGATGCGACTGCCCAGGCCATCGGTCGCCATTGGCTGCGTCAGCACCTTGCGCAAGATGCTGCGCACCTCCTCCTCCATCGAGCGGCCATGCGCGGCTGCGACCAAGCGCAGCTTGTCCTTGATGGCGGGATCGACATTTCGAATGGTCAAGGTGCTCATCGCAGATTTCCTTGGCTGATAAACAGAGCCGCTTTGGCCGAGTGCAATGCTAGCATTGCTAGCGCTTTGACAGGCCTGGAAGACCCGTCAGTGCACCCCACGCTCCTTGCCCTGCCAGTAGGGCTCGCGCAGGATGCGCTTGAGCAGTTTGCCGCTCGGGTTGCGCGGCAAGGTGTCGACAAAGTCCACCGACTTGGGGCACTTGTAGTGCGCCAAGCGTTCGCGCAGAAAGGCGATCAGGTCGCGCTCGGTCACGGCGCTGTCAGGACGGCGAACGACGCAGGCCTTGACGCTTTCGCCCCAGGTGGCGTCGGGCACGCCGATCACCGCGCCGTCGGCCACGCCGGGATGGAGCATCAGCGCGTTCTCGATCTCGGCCGGATAGATGTTCTCGCCACCCGAGATGATCATGTCCTTGATGCGGTCGTTGATGTAGAGGTAACCGCCCTCCAGGTAAGCACCGTCGCCGCTGCGGAACCAGCCACCGCGCGCGTTGCGGCCCTCGGGGAATGCCGCCGCGGTGGCCTCGGGGTTGCCCCAATAGCCGATCATGTTGCCGGGCGACTCAATCAGCACCTCGCCGGTCTGGCCATCGGGCAGGTCGGTCAGCGTGCCGGGCTCGACCACGCGTATCCGCGCACCCGGCACCGGCTGGCCGGCCGAGCGCAGCAGCTTGGCCTTGGGGCCGCTGACCTGATGGTCCTCGGGCATCAGGAAAGTGGCTGAGCCGGCGATCTCGGTCAGGCCGTAGACCTGCATGAAACCGCAGCCGAAAGCGGCCATCGCGTCGGTCAGCACCCGGTCGCTGATCGGCGAGCCGCCGTAGGAAATCAGCTTCAGCGTGCGGTAATCGCCCGCCTTTGCCTTGGGGGACTGCAGCATGAACAGGATCATCGCCGGCACCAAGAAGCTGTGGGTGATGCCGTGCTGGCCTATCGCATCTATGAAACCACCGGGGTCGAAGTCGGGGTAAGACGAGCCCACCGCGCCGCTGTACAGCGCGAACAGCGCCATGTTGGCGCCGGCGATGTGGAAGGTCGGCAGCGCATTGCCGACCACACTGCCCTCGCCCACCTGCCAGACGGTGACGCCGAGCTGGCAGTTGAAGACCAG